>JBDTAZ010000020.1:0-10480 GCA_039924325.1 Gemmatimonadaceae bacterium | reverse complement strand
AGATACAGACGTGCCTGCCAGTATGAGGCGTTCGTTCCCGACGAGTTGATGTCGCTCGACGTGCGCTTCGATGCGCCACTCGCTGGTCTCGTCTCCGAAGCGGAGAACGCCATCCGCGAATTGAACGCGGACGGCGGACCGGCCCTGGCGCCGCTCGCTCGGCTCCTGCTGCGGACCGAGTCAATTGCCTCCTCGAAGGTCGAAGGGATGCAGCTGGGCGTTCGCGAGCTCGCACGTGCTGAGGCGAAGGCGGAATCGGGCATCGCCCCAGCTCCGACGGCCATCGAGGTGCTCGCCAACATAGATGCCATGGTGCTTGCTGTAGACGATGCAGCGGAGGTGGAGCGGTTCGGAAAAGCACAGATCGTCGCCATCCACCGGAGACTCCTCGAGCGCGCACCGCATCGGCACATCGCGGGGCGTGTACGGAGCCAGCAGAACTGGATCGGCGGCAACGACTACAACCCGTGCGGGGCCGACTTTGTCCCGCCGCCACAGGAGGAGTTGAGTCGCCTGCTCGCCGATCTCTGTCAGGCGATCAATGACGACACGCTGCCGCCACTCGTGCAGGCAGCACTGGTGCACGCTCAGTTCGAGACTATCCACCCGTTCGACGACGGTAACGGCCGAACGGGACGCGCCCTCGTGCACGTCGTGCTCCGACGCAGAGGAATCGCACCGCACTTTCTGCCACCGATCAGCGTGATCTTTGCCGGTGCGAAGGGTCGCTACATCACCGGACTGACCCAGTTCCGTGGTGCTGGCGTTGCGGCATGGATCGAGCACTTCGCGGCAGCCACCGTGAGGGCGGCTCGTCTGGCGCGCGCATACATCGACACTGTCCGCGCACTACAGGAGCGCTGGCGCCAGCAACTTCGGACAGCGGATAGGGCCCCTCGAGCTGATGCGTCCGCATGGGCGATAATAGACTTGCTCCCCGCGCATCCCATGATCTCGGCGCCGGTGGCCTCCGCCGTCACGAGTCGTGCGAAGGGACGGATCTATGAAGGGATCGAGCAACTCGTCGCCGCGGGGGTGTTACTCCCGCTCTCCGCAGGACGTCGGAATCGCTGGTGGGAAGCTGCCGGTCTGCTGGATCTCATTGCGCAACTGGAATCGGGACAGCTTCCGCCCGCGAGTGGACTCGACTCGCACTCCGCGCCGTGAGTTCCCGAGCTCGTGCATGCAAGCGACTGCCAGCATACGGCGGCACGCTGACGCTCGCGCTGTGTGCCACGCTCGCCGCGTGTGATCACGGATCACGTCTTATGGCGCGCAGCGCACGTTGCAGACGTCGATTCGCGCGGTTCTCCTCACCACCGCTGGACAGCGCGATTCCCTCGATGCGTCGGTCGAGGTCCTCAGCGCAGATGTGGTTTGCGCGAGCGCGTTGGCGACCGTTTTACATGCTGTAGTAAGATCGGTGACCAGCCGCTCATCAACATCAAGATCCCCTTCATACTCACCGCGATTTCGCACATCGTGGCACTTGGTCAGTACGCGCCAGACGCTTGGCCCCAAGCCGAGCGTGTGCTGAAGAGCCTGGAAGACGACGTATCGATTTGCGGGACGGTAGCCGCAGTATCGAAGAGCGGCGAGCGAGAGCGCATGTGCCGCGTTGGATGCCAGATCGAAGCGGCTCTCCAGTGAGTTGGCCGGACTCTGTGCATCGGTCAGGCGCACCTGTCCAGAGTGGATCAGGCCCGCGTACTCCTCCTCGTCGAACGGCTCCTGTCGCAACGGCTTGCCCGGGCCAGCAAGATTTTCAAGTGGCGAGATCACGATCCTCGCCTATCAGCCAGATTTTGGGTTGGGCGAGTACCTTCGCAACGAAAGCACTGCGGTGTTTGTTGCGTCGCGACCACTCGCTGCGTGTGTAAATCGTGGGGTTTACGATTCGACTCAGGCTACGCCCAGCATCTTCGGCGGCGGTATAGAGTTCGGGATACGTAAGCGTATCACTGAGGATCATCAGATCGACATCGCTGTTGACCGTATCTTCACGTTTCGCGAGGGAGCCGAAGACGAACGCAGCGTGGATGTCGGCGGCTAGCGGGGCGAGCGCTGAGCGGAGGATGTCAGCGAGACCAGAAGTCTTGAGTACTACGGCGCGCAGTTCGTCAAAGATCGGTGCGGTCGGATTTGCCTGAAAGTGTTTCTGATTTCCGATGCGCGTTACAGTGACGAGCCCGGCTGCCTCAAGTCGCGTTAATTCCCGCTGGACCGCCCCTGTCCCGGAATCCGCGAGGCGAATAATCTCGTTGCCGTAGAAACTTCGTCCCGGGTTTCCGAGCAAGATCCCCAGGACTCGCTGCTGGACCTTGGTGAACAGCGCGTCTCCGAGGCGCGAAGCGTCAGCGCTTAGCGGTGGTTCATTCGAACGGATCGTTCCCATATAAGGTACGATATAACCCAAATTAGGTATTATCAAGAGGCATCCTCACCTCGGGCAGTGAATTCCAGGTTTCAGAAAGGAAATGCCCTGACGGCGTCGAATCGCAACTTCGCGCTCGTCGGGGTCGCGTCCGCATTTTGGCGGCCGCCGACCTTTCGGGGCTCTATGACCGTCATCGCCTATCGACGGCGGCCATATGTATCGCCACTTTTGAGGACATGTGTTCAAGCGATCCTCGCCCGTCGCACGCTTACTATTTCGAAAACGTCTGATTGCCTCCCTCACAGAACGGCTTTGATTGCGTCGGATGGCAGTCCCTCCAGGATGAGATGCTTCTCGCGGCCCACCGAGCGCGCCGCGTCCCTGTTTTTGATGAGCAGCTCCGTGTCAGCGAGGTTGGTCGCCAGGTAGCGGAAGCGAAAAGGTTTGCGCTGTGGCCACTCGGCGTTGTTGTGGTTGCATTCATACTTCCGTACGCCTGGATCTGGATTTTCGGAATCCTCCTTGCATGGAGCTACCACGTTCGCATTGTACTCGCACGAGGAAGAGCCCTCGAGACGACTCTAGCTGCGGAGACGACGCAGCTACGCGAGCATGTGCACCAATCCGCTGACCGTGTGCAAGCGGCGCTCGTGCACGCCAATGAAGGAGCCTTCGCGTCGTTGGATTTTTTGCTCAAACGTTGGCTGGACAGACGTCCCCAGCGCATCAAGGACTTCACAGCCCAAATCTCTGGCTCATTCGCGGACGGTTGGCTGATCGTGGGTGACGCGATCAGGTGCGATTCGATCCCTGACACCGTGGCGCGGACCGGCCGCAGCGGCCGCGCTGTGTACGACAAGCGCAGAGCCACCGAGATCGATGAGGATCTGAGTGAGCTAAATGCGCTGGCGGCACTTTCACTTCTGTCCGCACTCTTCTCGTCTCCGACGCGCCAATGCGTGACACTTTGCATCTCATTGGTCAAGGGTAGTACTGAACCAGTCCCATGGGTCACATTCTCAGGCTGGATGAGCGAAAAGGAGCTCGCAAGCGTAACATCAGGGGGTGACGGGCTGATTGGCGCACCGTCTGTCTGCATCCGTGCTCTTGGCGGAGACGTTGGCCGGTGTCGGATGCAGCGGTTGACACCCGCCGGTCGAGCGGTTGTCGGCGGACCGGAGAGTGCTGGCCATGGAACGCAGCCGGAACGAATCGCGGAGCAAGCCCCCGCCGCGATGTTCGAGTCGAGTGCGAGGCACGCGACGGTGAATGCGGCACCGACGTACAGCACGGGTGGTGTCGCGGTGGCGTTTGGGGATCCGCACGACCCCGGTCAAGTTGCTCAGCCGGTGCCCCCGATCCCAGGCCGCGGCCTCGGTCCACGACCGAATGTTGGAGCGACCGGAATGTCGCCGACACCAAGCAGCGTTCGTGGTGAATTTTCAGTCACGGCACGTCGGTTTGTCGCGTACACGGGCGCTCCGGCGGCTCAATTCGTTCAATTCGCAACTTACTGGCCGACGTACGAAAGCATGTCCACGGCGCAGCTAGAGTTCTATTTCTGGTGGCGAGACACAGCGCGGCATGGTGGTACGCCCCGAACGGATCTGAGTTACATCTTCGTCAACATTTACGAACTGCTCCACATCATCGGTGCTGACAGCCCGCACGCGGCAGCGATTCAGATCGAGGCAGTCTGGCAGCGCTACAGGGCGGCGTTTCCGAAGCTCGATGGGTATTGTGTGCGCTGGATCGCCGATCTATATGCGAAGGCATCGGATCCGGCCTCAGCTCGGGAGTTCATCAGGAGGGTAGTCGCGTGCGGTTGCCCGCTCGGACCTGATGAAACTCTGCTACTCATGGACGACTACTGGGCCGCTGGGAATTACGCCGAGATGCCGTTGGCGGGTATTGCAACGCTGACGAACGATCAGCGCGTCGGTGAGAATAAGTTTTTTCTGAAATTCAACCAAGATGGATGGGTGGAGGCTGCATATCGTGACGCGCTGAAAGTTGCCGACGCGACTTACAGGGACAAATTCGGTTTCACGTTGCGTGAATCAACAATTACAAGTGATGGTGTCAGGTTAGTTGTACGTGACCCGTTTACAAGTGCGGTGTATGACTGGAAAAGACAACCGGTAATCTTGGGAACTGTTCCTCGGCTGAGTGAAACGTCGCCTTCAGTACAGGTTTTCCGTAATGCAGTTCGGTATACAGAAAATATTCTTCGTGCTGAGAAGCAATTCTCTGCCAAGCTTCGGGGTGTCGACGCCGGCCCGCTTCTGACTGCTGCTTTGAATCGTCACTTTGTCGGGCACCTCAAGGCGACTCACCCGCGAACAGCTATCAAAATTGACCTTTCACGCGCCCGAGATCTCGCGCGTGAATCAGAAGAGGTTCGCGCGCGACTACTGCTTGGAATAGGCGACGGAACGGAGACTTCGCTGGCAACCGCTAATGCGACTGCTTTGTCAACCGGGGACACGCGACCTGAGCACTCTCCAGAGCCCATCCCGGACGGACTGCTCACAGATCTCGATGCAATCAGGAAGACGATTGATTGCGTCTCCGACCCGGCTCGCCGCATTCTCGGCGCGTTAGCTTCTATTGGATGGGAGGGTGATATTGAGGCGACTGTGTTGGTGGCGGCAACAGGCGGCGCGCTGGTAACTCCGCTTATAAATGAGATCAATCATCAGGCGCTTCTGAACGTCGGCGACGTATTGATAGTTCGAGAAGATGGCAAGTTGGTCGTGCACGAGGACTTTAGGGATGAACTGTATTGGATCCTTCATGGGACATTGTCTGGTTTCTCGCGAGGACCACATGTATCCATTGAGAAAACGCAAGCTCCGAAATCCGAAGCGGCTCCCAGTCCTGCAAACATCACGGATATCGAGGGCTTCGGCTCGGTGGCATTCCAGGCGCTGCGCATCATCTCTTTGGGCGGGCCGTCGCTTACGCGCAGTTTGTCAGAGATCGCGTCGAAGAATGCAACAACACCTCTCCTCATCATTGAGCGCGTAAATGAGGCTGGTCTCGCATGCGCTTATGGCGACCTCTTGGTTGATGACGCGACCGCACCTCCGTCAATTATGAGCGATGCCATACCTTACGTCTCTGGCCTGGTCCGCGCCTTTGACGATACTCCATCGGACGATGACGGTAAATCGGCGACGATGAGTTCTGACGGCATTTCGCTTACCGCGAAATGAGAAGAAGGCGTAGACAGATTCCCTCCATACAGATCCAATGACCTCACCAACAACACCGTCTCGGGCGAACACCGTCGCGAAGATTCCTCGGCGCGTTCTTACCGCAGTAATGAACTCCATCGCCGCAGGTGTCACGCCTCGTACAGGTATTGAGCATCTGGCGGTTGGTCGCAAAGCGGAAATCGACGCAGTCCTCAGCGATCTCGACAACGTCGGAGAGGGAGGAGCATCGTTTCGGATGGTTTCAGGTCCCTTTGGGTCCGGCAAGAGTTTCCTGCTACAACTCGCGCGTAACTACGCGTTAGAACGCAACTATGTAGTAATGGACGCGGACTTGTCCCCTGAGCGTCGATTGACTGGTACTCAGGGACAGGGGCTCGCAACGTATCGTGAGCTGACTCGGAACATGTCCACAAAAACGCGTCCGGACGGTGGGGCGTTCGCGATCGTGCTTGAGAAGTGGATATCCGGCGTGCAGGCAGATGTCATGCGGGAGACTGGTATGCCTGCTTCGGACGCGCGGTTCCCGAACGCGGTTGAGGCGAAAATTGTTGAGACTGTCAGCAATATGGAGGGTCTCGTGCATGGTTTTGACTTCGCTCAGGTCATCTCCAACTATTGGCACGGGACAGTAGAGCAGGACGAAGGCAAAAAATCGGCATCGCTTCGGTGGCTTCGGGGCGAATATGCAACCAAGACTGAAGCTCGGGAGGCCTTTGGGGGAGCCGTCCGCGTGATGATCGACGATGACGATTGGTACGACTACGTGAAGCTGCTCGCGACGTTCGTCAGAGCGATCGGCTACCGGGGGCTCATTGTGCTCGTTGACGAAGCCGTCAACCTATATAAGATCTCGCACACGCAAGCGCGCCTCTCGAATTACGAGAAGCTGCTGACAATCATTAACGACTGTCTTCAGGGCCGAGCTCAGTACCTCGGGATAATTGTAGGGGCCACACCTCAAACGGTTGAGGACACACGCCGCGGCCTGTTTTCGTATGATGCGCTGCGCACTCGCCTCCAAGAGAGTCGATATGCTACGCAGGCTGGCGTTCGCGACGTGAGTGGAACAGTCATCAAGCTTGACCCCCTTGCATTCGAAGAGGTCTTCGTGTTGCTGCAGCGGTTACGCTTCCTGCATTCGGCGTATTATGCCTATCCAGAGCGGGTAACGGATGACCAATTAACAGGGTTCATGGAGGAGACCCTCTCGCGACTTGGTGCGGATCGACTTACGACTCCGCGTGAGATCATCCGGGACTTCATTTCGGTCCTGAACATCGTACACCAGGATCCCGCACTGGACTTCGATGTTGTGGTTCATGGGGGCAGCTATACACCGTCCGTGACCGTCACACCGCGCGACGACGAAGCGGTTGACGCGGATGAGGTCGATGCAAACGTTCTCCAAGCGACGCCAACGGCGCCAACTAGGGACGAACGCGCGCCCGGTACTGCGAACGCCGACACGAGCGGAAACGAATCGGCCAGCAAGTTCAAGACGTTTACTCTCTGAGTTGATGCCGGTGTCGACTATTCCAGACGAAGACCAACAGAGCGGCTTCGATCGGCTTGCACCGTTCATTCAGGAGTTTATCTGGAAGCACGGCTGGGCTGAGTTACGGAGCATTCAGGTGCGAGCAGCGCAAGCGGTGTTCGATTCTGATATGCACCTCCTCCTAGCATCTGGCACAGCGAGCGGAAAAACGGAGGCGGCATTTCTGCCGATCCTGACTCAGCTCTACAATGACCCTTCGGCGAGCGTCGGTGCGCTGTATATCGGGCCTTTGAAAGCGTTGATCAACGATCAATTCCTTCGCCTTACCGACTTGTGTGTAGAAGCCGGGATTACGGTTACGGCCTGGCATGGTGATATCGGCGCAGGTAAGAAGCATGCCCTGTTGAAGCACCCGACCGGCATTTTGCAGATTACTCCGGAAGCGCTTGAGGGGCTACTGCTCAATCAGACTGTTCATCTACGCGCGCTATTTGGCGACCTAAGATGGATCGTGATCGACGAAATTCACGCGTTCATGGCATCCGATCGCGGTGGGCAGGTGTTGGCGTTGCTGGACCGACTCGCATGGTTCGCGTCGGACGAGGCTCGATTGCCGAGACGCGTTGGACTCTCCGCTACGCTCGGCGATTACGTTCAGGCGTCGGAGTGGTTGCGCGGGATGAGTTCACGCGACGTGGCGGTTATCGCCGAACACAGCGGTCGCACTGTGAATCTCATCGTCGACCAATTTACGGTGCAGCCACGCCAGAAGGCACCCGTTCATGGCGGTGTCGCAGTTGGCACCGAAGGGACTGCGGGACGTTCGGGACCGCCGGGCGATGCGGCGGCTGGCACCGACAGACTCCTCGCCACAGAGCCTGATTTTTTTGATGCAGCGTTCGAGGCTACCCGTAGTGGCAAGAGCATCATATTTGTCAATCGTCGTAATGACGCGGAAGAGATTGTATCTGGCTTGCGCCGACTCGCAGAACGACGCCACTTTCCGGACATCTACCACGTCCATCACGGCAGCGTTGCAGCCGCTCTTCGTGAGGATGCCGAGATAGCCATGCGTGAGGAGGGCCGCACAGCATGCACGGCGGCAACAGTCACCCTAGAGCTTGGGATCGATTTGGGGCAGTTGGATCGAGTACTACAACTCGGCCCGACATCTACGGTCGCCAGCTTTCTACAGCGGCTCGGGCGTTGTGGCAGACGGGGGCAACCGTCAGAAATGTTCTTCCTTCTGCGAGAAGAGACGGAAGACACTGGGGACTCGCTATGCGAGCGTATTCCGTGGGACCTTTTGCAGACTATCGCGTTGATCCAGCTCTATGCGGAGGAGAAATGGATCGAGCCCGTTGCGCGGCCTGCACTGCCCGGAAGCCTGCTGTATCAACAGACTATGAGCGTGATCGGCGCGGCCGGAGAACTCTCACCCGCACAGTTGGCTGAACGCGTTCTCACGCTTGCGCCATTTCAGAACGTCACCCTCGACGACTTTCGCAATCTACTACATCATTTGTTGGAGATCGATCATCTCGAGCGCGCTGAGGCTGACCGTCTGATGCTTGGGCTCGAAGGAATCCGCATAGTTCGCAGCTTTCGATTCCTCGCGACGTTCCAAGACACAACGGAATGGTCCGTGAAAGATGGGACGCGAGACGTCGGAACTGTAGGTGAGCCGATATTGATCGGTGAGCGATTCATTCTGGCCGGTCGGACGTGGGAAGTCGTCGAAGTCGTTCCCGCGCAACACTTGATGTTCGTGAAGCTGGTGCGTGGAGGACTGAAGGCTCGTTTCGTCGGGGGTGGGAGCGCGAATGTTCACGACAAAGTCGTTCAACGGATGCAACTTGTGCTGACAGAGGACCTCACCTATCCATATCTCACTGAGCGGGCCGCTGCGCGTCTCGAGCAGGCTCGAAGCATGGCCCAGGCGACTGGCATTGCAGCACGTCCCTCTATAGTTACTACCGGTCCCGGCGGCGTGGTGATTCTACCCTGGTGCGGCAGCCTGGCACTCAAGACTCTCGAAGCGATGCTCAACGCGACTGGATATCTGAGCGCGAGGGCTCGCCCATTTTACATCGAGGTCGGCCATCGTGCAGCGATCGCCAGCGCTACCCATCAAGTGCATGCCGACATGACCGAACTCAAGCACGATTCAATCGATCTCAGGTCGCTGCTGTCGAACTTGGCTGCGCAACAATGGGATACTGCGAAGATCGTGGATCCGATGAACCGCGTCTTGTGCGAGCGTGCTAAATACGATCCGTTCCTACCCGAGGCACTCTTGAAGCGCTCCTTTGCGGCTCAGTACTTGGATGTACAGGGCGCTCGGAGTGCGCTTGAGGCGGCGGTGATTCAGTAGCGGCGCGACTCAGTGAAATTCGCAGCAAACGCTGCCGGAAATCGCTATACATAGCGCAGCGTTCGGTCACCGCGGTTGCGTAGCACCACTTCGGCATTTCTCACCAACCCACTTCGCTTCGCCCGCTTGATCGGTGACTTTCTGAACGCGGCGCGCAACAGCTCGTCGTCCATCGCGAGAACCCGGTCCGCCAGCGCGTGCGCATCCTTTCCCGCGATTACCTCACGCGGCTGAAGCGCACTCTCCGTCGCATCCCGCGAGAACTTCACGTTCCACGGACATACATCCTGGGAGGTGTGCCGGTATAACCATTTTGAAATCTTGCTCTCGACAGGGCACCGAACGCTTTCTAGAACACGGATTTAGCGCGGAGGAATGGTTCCTGGAACTCGCCGGCCGACAGGTCGCCGGACGGGTGCATGGCACGGGGACCTCTCAAGGGACGATTAGCGCGGCGGGGATGACGGCGATGCCGTCGGACAGGCGCCGATAGGCCTCCGGCCCGGTGTGGATCACCGCTGCGTCCAGGAGACGGTCGCCGAGGTGTTTCCGGAGCCACAGCAGGTGACACACGTCGTCGTCGTTAATGGCCCCAGCGAGCTTGACTTCATATGCCACGCAGCGGTGGTCCGGTCGAATCAGGATGCCGTCGATTTCGTGCTCACCGCTGTGGGTCCGCAGATGGTAGTGCCCGACACGGTTCGCCTGCGCGTAGGTGCGCATTGACTGCACGATGAGCGACTCGAATAGCGCTCCAAAGAGGCCACCGTCGCGCACAGCAGGGACGGCGTTGACCAGCGGCGGCAGCGTCCCATCCATTAGCGCGCCCTCGTCTACACCGAGCAGGTGGGCACTCAGCGCTGGGTCGACAAGATGAATCTTCGGAGCCTCTCCGAGGCGACTAATCGCGGTGCCGCCAGGCTTCCAGCCTGGGACCGGGTCGTAGATAAACAGACGCTCGAGCGTATCGCGATATCTGAGGACCGTCGTCTTGGCGGGCGTACCGCCGTCAC
>JBDTAZ010000019.1:0-9288 GCA_039924325.1 Gemmatimonadaceae bacterium | reverse complement strand
CTCGAGCGCCCGACGCGACCGAATATCCCGATCGCAGCACAGGAGCAGTTGGTAGTCGAGTTGTACTCGAAGTAAGGGTTTGGTTGTTCCGGGGCGGGCCCCTGTGCCCGCCCTTGTCGTATCGCAGCAGCAGTAGCAGTAAACGAGGCCCTAACCTTCGTACCGACTTACCACGCGTTAGGGGCGGGGTAACGGTTAAATCAGATAAAACAAATCATGGCTAACGCAATCGATCTTCGCGGGCTTGTACGCCCGCAGCTAGTAGAGTCCACCAAGCGCGAGGACACCCCCAACGTCGCCGAGTTCCGGCTGCAGCCGCTCGAGCGCGGCTTCGGCTATACGCTCGGTAACGCGATGCGGCGCATGCTGCTCTCGTCACTTCGCGGAACCGCGGTCTGGGGTTTCCGTATCGACGGCGTCGTGCACGAACATCAGACGATCCCAGGCGTCGTTGAGGACGTCCATCAGATTATCGCAAACATCAAGACGATGGTTCTGAATCTCGATGATGCGCACGAGTCGACGGTTGTTCGCATTACCAAGAAGGGACCAGCGGACATCAAGACCAGCGATGTACAGGGCGCACCAGGCCTCTCGGTTCTCGAGCCTGATCACCACCTGTTCACACTGCAGGATGATCGCGACATCACGTTCGAGTTGTTCGTGAATCACGGACGCGGTTATGTAGAAGCCGACCAGCACGTTGTCGATCGGAATCTTCCAGTCGATCTCGTCCGCGTCGACTCGATCTACAACCCTGTTCGCCGTACGAACTTCAGCGTTGATGCAACCCGCGTTGGACAGCGCACCGATTACGATCGCCTCACGTTGCTCGTAGAGACGAACGGCACAATCTCGCCCGAAGAAGCGGTCAGCTACGCCGCAGCGCTCGCGCAGACGCACTTCCAGTACTTCGCGAGCTTCGGCTCGCACATGTCGGCGCCGATCACTGGTGGCGCAGAACTTGGCGGCAACGACGCTGCGCGTCTCGCACAGCTTCTCTCAACGCCAATAGAAGACCTCGAGCTCTCCGTGCGCTCCGTCAACTCGCTCAAGAACAGCGAGATCCGGACCCTCGGCGACCTCGTAAAGCGCACCGAAGATCAGATCCTCGACGTCAAGAATTTCGGCAAGAAGTCGCTGAATGAGATCGCGGAGCTGTTGGAGCGCGAAAACCTGAACTTCGGTATGAAGTTCGAGCAGTCAGAAGACGGAGTGCGGATCACGGATCGTGGGACACCACCGAACCGCGCCGCACTCGCCGAAGCCGCCATCGGCGACGACGACGAATAACGATCTGGACATCAGAGGATTCTTTAGATGCGACATAGAAAAGTCGGCCGGCAGTTACGGCGCACCCCCGAGCAGCGTCTCTCGCTGCTCAGGAACCTTGCGCAGTCGCTGATCCAGCACGGCGCGATCGAGACGACCGAGGCCAAGGCCAAGGAACTCCGTCCGTTCGTCGAGAAGCTCATCACGAAGGCGAAAGAAGGGACGCTGCACTCCCGTCGCCTGGCCGCGCGTCACGTCCAGCAGCGTGCGGTAAACGACAAGCTGTTCCAGGAAGTCGCTCCGAAGTTTGCGACGCGCCAGGGCGGCTACACCCGCATCCTCAAAACCGGGCACCGAAAGGGTGACGGTGCAGAGATGGCGCGCATCGAGCTGATGCCGGAGAGCAAGTGAAGATCAAGAGCCAACTCGCCGAAAAGCGCACGAAGGCGATCGAACGGAACAAGTGCTACGCCTGCGGCAAGGGTGTAACCTTCGGCAACAACGTTTCGCACGCCAACAATAAGCTCCGCCGCACCTGGAAGCCGAACCTCCAGGTCGCTCGCATCGCGATGGACGACAAGATCATCAAGGTCAAGGTCTGCACGAGCTGCCTGGCCGCCGGCAAGGTCGTCCGCGCTCCGCGGAGTCAGGCGGTAGCCTGAACACCCGGACCGCTTCAGCTTCCTCCTCATTCGGGGCGACTCGTCAGTCGCCCCGTTTTTGTATCTTAGAAGGTCGAAATGCCAAAACGAACTGATATCAAACGCATCCTCGTCATCGGGTCCGGCCCGATCGTCATCGGTCAGGGCGCCGAGTTCGATTATTCCGGCACCCAGGCGACCAAGGCGCTGAAAGAGGAAGGCTATGAGGTAATCCTCATCAACTCGAATCCGGCCACTATCATGACGGATCCGGAGTTCGCGGATGCCACATACATCGAGCCCGTTACCCCGGAGTTCGTTGAGCTCGTAATCGCGAAGGAACGGCCCGACGCGTTGTTGCCGACAATGGGCGGTCAGACGGCGCTCAACGTAGCCATGGCGCTGTCGCAGAATGGTGTTCTCGCCAAGTATGGCGTGGAGCTGATCGGCGCCGATGAACGTGCGATTGAAACTGCAGAAGATCGTGGCCTCTTCAACGAAGCGATGCAACGGATCGGCCTTCGCGTCGCGCCCGGCGGAATCGCGACGACGCTAGAGGAAGCGCTGGTCATCGTCGAAGACACTGGCTTTCCATCCATCATTCGCCCGGCGTACACTCTCGGCGGAAGCGGCGGTGGAATCGCGTACAATCGCGTGGAGTTCGAGGAGATTGTACGACGCGGACTGGATCTCTCTTCGATCACCCAAGTGCTTGTCGAACGAAGCCTCATCGGATGGAAGGAATTCGAGTTGGAAGTAATGCGCGACGCCGCGGACAATGTCGTCATCGTATGTTCGATCGAAAACATCGACCCGATGGGAGTCCACACCGGCGACTCGATCACCGTCGCACCAGCAATGACACTCACCGATCGTGAGTACCAGGTAATGCGGGATGCGTCGGTCGCTGTCATCCGCGAGATAGGCGTCGCCGCTGGCGGCTGTAATATCCAGTTCGCTGTCAACCCGGCCGACGGCGAAATGATCGTAATCGAAATGAACCCGCGAGTGTCGCGTTCGTCGGCGCTTGCGTCCAAGGCGACCGGATTCCCAATCGCGCGCATCGGAGCAAAGCTCGCCGTTGGTTACCGGCTTGACGAGATCCCGAACGACATCACGCGTACCACTCCAGCTTCGTTTGAGCCTGTGCTCGATTACGTGGTCGTGAAGTGCCCCCGTTTTGCGTTCGAGAAGTTCGCCTCCGCCACGGCGCATCTCACAACGCAGATGCAGTCGGTGGGTGAGTCGATGGCAATCGGCCGCACATTCAAGGAGGCGTTTCAGAAGGGATTGCGCGCGCTCGAGACTGGCCGCTCCGGATGGGAAGTTGGCTCGAGATTGATTGACGATCGCCTTACTGACGACTCCAGCGACACCCTGCGCGCTGCGCTCCGTCAGCCGACGCCAGAACGTGTTTTTCAGGTCAAGCGCGCAATGTTGGCCGGCTTCACAGTTGCCGAGATCTTCGAACTTACGTGGATCGACCCATGGTTCCTGCAGCAACTCCGCGAGCTTATTGACGCGGAACGACGCTGGACCGCGCTGCCGGAGATTACGGCAACTGAGCTGCGCCGCATGAAGCGAATGGGATTCTCCGACCGGCAGCTCGGCGATCTGCGCGGGCTTTCGGAAGGTGAAGTTCGCGCCACACGCTGGACGCTGGGCGTTCGGCCCGCCTACAAAATGGTCGACACATGTGCTGGCGAGTTTCCATCGGCTACCCCCTATCTGTACGGCTCGTACGATGAAGAGAGCGAGGCGCCGCCGAGTGGACGCAAGTCGATAGTAATACTTGGTAGCGGGCCAAATCGCATCGGTCAGGGAGTCGAATTCGACTATTGCTGCGTTCGCGCGTCGCTCGCTCTCCGCGAACAGGGGTTCGAGACGATCATGATCAACTCGAATCCCGAAACAGTCTCCACCGACTTCGACATATCGGATAAGCTTTACTTCGAACCGTTGACGCTGGAGCACGTGTTGGAGATCGTCGATCGTGAAAAGCCGATCGGAGTCATCGTTCAGCTGGGCGGTCAGACGCCGCTCAAGCTCACGCGCGGCCTGGAAGCCGCTGGTGTGACCATACTCGGTACGTCACCCGACGCAATCGATATTGCTGAGGATCGCCAGCGGTTCGACGCGATCGCGCGCAAGCTCGGGATACGTCAGCCGGAAAATGGTACCGCTACCAGCGTGGAGGCCGCGATCACCGCGGCAACGCGAATCGGATACCCTGTGCTCGTACGCCCGTCGTACGTTCTGGGCGGCCGCGCAATGGAAATTGTGTATGACGAGGCGTCGCTGCATTCGTATTTTGAACGCGCCGTTCGTGTCTCGGAAGACAGGCCAGTCCTGATCGATCAGTTCCTGGAAGATGCGTTCGAGGCGGACGTGGATGCAATCTCCGACGGAGATCAGGTGGTGATCGGCGGCATCATGCAACACATCGAAGACGCCGGTATTCACTCCGGAGATTCTGCTTGCGTGCTTCCGCCATATCTGATTGGCGAGGAAGAGCAGGATACGATGCGGCGCCACACGGTTGAGCTTGCCAATGCGCTCGGCGTAGTTGGTCTGATCAATGTGCAATACGCGATCAAGAATGGCCTGGTCTATGTTCTCGAGGTAAATCCGCGCGGCAGTCGGACGATACCGTTTGTGTCGAAGACGATCGGAGTTCCGCTCGCGTCAATTGCCGCACGCGTCATGGCCGGCGAGAAGCTGCGCGATATTGGATTCACCGAAGAGATCATTCCTCCGTACGTCGCTGTGAAGGAAGCAGTATTCCCATTCAACAAGTTCCGCGAGTTCGATCCGATTCTTGGACCGGAGATGCGATCAACGGGCGAGGTAATGGGCACCGCGGAATCATTCGGGACTGCGTTCTACAAGGCGCAGCTCGCAGCCGACAACGGGCTCCCGATTTCTGGCGCGATCTTCGTTTCTGTCAATGACTCGGACAAGGCCAACGTCACGCCAATCGTACGCCGATTTCACGAGATGGGTTTCGGCATACACGCGACAGAGGGAACTGGTCGCCACCTCCGCAAGCTTGGAATCCCGGCGACGCGCGTGTACAAGGTGAACGAGGGCCGACCCCACGTCATCGATCTTGTCGTCAACGGAACCGTTCAACTGCTGATCAACACGCCAATGGGCAAGCGAGCCCAGAAGGATGACTATTCCATGCGTCAGGCTGCTATCGCGCACCACGTGCCATACACAACCACGCTTTCGGCGGCGAGCGCCGCGTCGGATGCCGTGCTCGCGATTCGATCGCGTCCCGCGTCAGTGACGTCGCTCCAGGAATGGCACGCGCGGATCGAACGACCGGTGGGTGCGCGATGAGCGCCGATGTATTCATTCACGAATCTGCGTTCGTGGACGATGGTGCACAGATTGGTGCTGGTACGCGCGTTTGGCACTTCTGTCACATACTCGGCGGCGCGGTCATTGGCGAGCGGTGTTCACTCGGACAGAACGTCGTCGTCATGAACGGCACACGGATCGGCAACAACGTAAAGATCCAGAACAATGTGTCCGTTTACGAAGGGGTGGTTCTCGAGGACGACGTTTTTTGCGGTCCGTCGATGGTGTTCACCAACGTCATCAATCCGCGTAGCCATGTGTCGCGCAAGAACGAGTATCGCGCGACGTTGGTAAAGCGCGGTGCATCAATTGGCGCGAACGTGACGATAGTTTGTGGCGCGACGCTCGGCGAATTCTGTTTCATTGGGGCTGGCGCGGTCGTCTCGAAGAATGTCGAGCCGTATGCACTGATGGTTGGCGTTCCAGCTCGTCGTGTCGGCTGGGTTTGCGAGTGCGGTGAGAAGCTTCCCGCTGGCGCAGCACCAGGCTGCCAGGAATGTGGCAAGCAGTACGTGAATAACGGCGACCGGATTGCACGTGTCTAAAAACTTTCGACTCGGACTCGTCGGCTGCGGCCGCATCAGCAAGAACCATTTTGAAGCAATCAGTCAAGTCGACGGCATCGATCTGGTTGCGGTCGCGGATGTCGTTCCGGAACGAGCGAACTCTGTGGGGGTCGCGCATGGCGTTCCGGCTTTCGCTTCACTCAAATCAATGTTGGACGGTGTCGCCTGTGACATCATCACGATTGCCACACCGTCAGGGCTTCACCCCGCGCTTGGTGTTGAAGCCGCTACCGCCGGCAAGCATGTCGTGACCGAGAAGCCGATGGCCATCTCGCTTGAGGGGGCGGATTCACTGATCGCCGCGTGCGCTGAAAATGGAGTCCGGCTGTTCGTTGTGAAGCAGAACCGGCTGAATCCCGCCATCCAGCTCGTAAAGCGTGCGGTCGAGAAGGGGCGCTTCGGTCGCATCCACTCGGCTAACTGCACGGTCAGATGGGCTCGCCCGCAGGAGTACTACGACCAGGCCCCATGGCGCGGGACGTGGGCCATGGACGGCGGTGCGTTCATGAACCAGGCATCGCACTACGTGGACCTGATTCAGTGGCTTGCAGGGCCCGTCGAGAGCGTTGCTGCGATCACTGCGACCCAGGAGCGGAAGATTGAAGCCGAGGACTCCGGTGCGGCCGTGCTTCGTTTCAGGAACGGTGCGATCGGCGTGCTGGACGTGACGATGCTGACCTATCCAAAGAACCTCGAAGGCTCGATCACGATTCTAGGCGATAGGGGCTCCGTGAAGATCGCGGGCACCGCTGTGAATCGCGTGGAGACCTGGCTGTTCGAAGACTACGACGACGACGACAAGTTGATCGATGCCGCGGCGACAACTCCGCCGAACGTTTATGGCTTCGGTCACCAGGGGTACTACAGCAACGTTGTCAGGCTTCTTCGCGGAGAAGCTGTCCCCGATACGAACGGGGAAGAAGGACGGAAGTCGCTCGAGATTATTCTGGCGATTTACGAGTCGTCGCGCACCGGAAGAGCCGTCAAGTTGTAAGGCCCGATATCCGCGAAATCGGGCGGCGCGTCCCGGTAGTTACTTGGCAAAGGGCTCGCGAGGCACTCGAACGATCGTTCCAAAATCGTGAATGAATCGTCGAAATCCATTTATCCAGCCGAGAACCTGTGCCTGCTCAATTGGCCGGTTCCGACGGCTACTATGCTTCTTTCTGTCCGCCGGAATTTGGCAGTTTTGGACCGGGTGGATCCGACAGTAACCGGGTCATGAACCGCTGGCCCTCCGACATGCGTTCAACCTCAATTGCCATTGCTTCCACGGCACGCTCGACCCGCTCCAGCCTGGCGTCGGACGCCTCGCCGGACGACAGATTTCTCGGTTCGCGCGGCGTCTTTTCGATACGTCGAGCGTGGGCCCGCGCCACCGGAAGGCCGATAAAGAGTATGGCTGCGAGCGCGACTACAGTGCCGTCGCGGATGATTGAGTGTGCGGTATACGGGTCCATCGCTCCTCGTTGCCTCAGCACGGGCAGCTTTTCCCGTGCTTCTATAGTGGAAATTAATTGACTTACCACGCACTGACCGGCGATCTTTCAAGGCTGTATCAGCGCTTTCTGGCCTCAGCGGCCGGATGGTGCCCTTTCCCACGGAACCAATGGCCGTACCCCTACTAGATCTCAAAGCCCAACACGGCACGATTCGCGAGCAAGTTCTCGCTGCGATCATGCCGGTTATTGATGGGCAAACGTTCATACTCGGCGAGCCGGTCGAGCGCCTCGAAGGCCTCGTCGCCAAGCTGTCCAACACGTCCCACGCCATTGGCTGCGCCAACGGAACGGACGCTATTCTTCTTGCCCTCCGCGCACTCGACGTCGGTCGCAATGACGCGGTCGTCACGACCCCGTTTACCTTCTTTGCAACCGCCGGTGCCGTGCACAACGTCGGCGCGCGCCCCGTCTTTGCCGACATCGATCCTGACACGTTCAACATATCGGTCGAAGCCGCCGACGAAGCAGTCCGCAACACACCGGACGTGAAGGCAGTGATCGCGGTGGATCTGTTCGGACAGATGGCCGCGATCGATGGATTGCGGGCGATACTGCCAGACGGAATGCCAATCATCGAAGATGCTGCGCAGTCGATCGGCGCCAGCAGACGAGTGAACGGCAAGAAAGTCATGGCTGGCGAGATTGCCGACATCGGTACGTTCAGCTTTTTCCCGTCGAAGAACCTCGGTGGATACGGCGACGGTGGTATGGTCGTCACGCAAAGTGATGAACTCGACGCGAGACTTCGAAGACTGCGCACTCATGGCAGTGTGAAGACCTACTTTCACGAAGAGGTAGGTTACAACAGCAGGCTCGATACTCTCCAGTCGGTTGTGCTTGAGGCCAAGCTGCCCCACCTCGAAGCATGGAGCGCCGCGCGGCGGCGTAACGCGTCGCTGTACGATAGCGCCTTCGCAGATCTGGACGGCGTGCGGACTCCGACTATCGATCCCCGGAACGAGTCGATCTACAATCAGTACACGCTGCGCGCTGAGCGTCGTGATGACCTTCAGGCGTTTCTCAAGAAGCGCGGCATCGGAAATTCTGTCTACTATCCGCTGCCACTCCACTTGCAACCGTGCTTCGCATACCTCGGCTACGAGGAAGGCGATTTCCCCGAGAGTGAGCGAGCGTCGAAGGAAGTTGTATCGCTGCCGGTGTACCCGGAGCTTACTGATTCACAGCGCGACGAGGTCATCTCGTCTGTTCGCGCATTCTATGGCCGTTGAGGGCCCCAAAACGAATGGATAACAAGCAGCGTCTTCTCGACAAAATCGCCGATCGCTCAGCTGTGATCGGTGTTGTTGGCCTCGGCTATGTGGGTCTCCCGCTTGCCGTCGAATTTGCCCGTGCCGGCTTCAAGGTGATCGGCTTCGACGTATCAACGCGCGTGACCGATCTTCTCAACTCCGGAAAGTCGCACATCCTTGACGTCGCAGATGCCGACCTCGCCGAAGTTGTCGGGAGCAAGATGTTCGAGGCGACGACCGATCCCGTGCGCATCAAGGAGATGGACTGCGTGTCGATCGCCGTCCCCACGCCTCTCGTAAAGACGCGCGATCCGGACATGAGCTATGTGGTCGCCGCAACAGCAACGATAAGCGAGTTTGCCCATCCCGGAATGCTTGTCGTACTTGAAAGCACGACGTATCCTGGAACGACACGGGAACTGATGCAGCCCAAACTCGAGGCCGCGGGCCTCACCATCGGCAGCGATGTCTTCCTGGCGTTCAGTCCTGAACGTGTCGATCCGGGCAACCCTGTCTGGAACACCAAGAACACACCGAAGGTCGTGGGCGGTATTACAGCTGCGTGCACAGAAGTCGCCGCCGCTTTGTATCAAAGCTGCCTCGACACGATTGTGCCCGTCACTTCGACCGAGACGGCTGAACTGGTGAAGCTGCTCGAGAACACGTTCCGCTCGGTGAACATCGGCCTCGC
>JBDTAZ010000018.1:0-27132 GCA_039924325.1 Gemmatimonadaceae bacterium | reverse complement strand
TCATTCAGGAACGAATGGCTGACGCCGCAATCGGGATCTACATGAGCACCGCGGTCCTGTCTCGCACTACATGGGAGATCGAGCGCGCCGGAAGTGTCGATGCGGCAAAGGCAGAGATGGATTGCGCACAGTTATTTCTTGCGGATCGCTTCCGCCAGGTCAGGCGATCGATCCGTCGTATCTCGCGCAATCAGGACGACAGGATGCGCGCCGTCGCTGGACGAGTGCTTGAAACGGGTGAACCCGCGCCGGTGCCACCGACGGATCGAGAGTAGAGCCGAGGTTCTCTCGTTGCGCTCGAATGGTCGCGCAACGTGGTTTACCTCACATCTTCCAGCTTGAACAGAGGGTTCTCGATCACGCCGAGTTCATTCCCGAACGGATCCATCACGGTCCCAACACGTATCCCATCGCCGACTTCGCTCACCGGTGACCTGAGCGTGGCCCCGGCGGCTAGAAGCTTGGTGACTGCGGCGTCGGCGTTTCCAACTCCCCAGTATGCCGTTGTACCGCCAGCTCCACTCATCCCGCTCGCCGGATTCGGGTCCAGTCCCAATTCGAACCCGCCAATGTTGAAACCGACATAGAACGGTTCGTCAAAGTACGGTTCCACACCGGTCACAAGTGCATACCACTTTTTTGCGGCCGAAAGGTCGGCCACATGATAGTTGATCGTCCGCAATCCAAGAAAATTGGCTGCCATGTGGATCGCCCTGTTGGTTGAAGAATCCTGCACCTGGAAATTGCATTAACATGTAATTCGCCGAGTGAGCAGGAGCCACACGGCGCAGCTCAGAGCGAGCGCGTATCGGGCTTCGCTCCCTTCGACGCTGTAATCACCGACTTGATCCCGCCGCGTAAATTGAAATCGCCGACGACACACATCCATTTCGGCTTTACGCGCTCAACCAGGTCATCAAGGATGCGGTTGACAGCGCGCTCGTAAAAGATTCCGTCGTTGCGAAAGCTCCACAGATAGAGCTTGAGACTCTTCAGCTCCACGCATGACTCGCCGGGAAAATATGTAATACGCATCGTGGCGAAGTCCGGGGCGCCACCCTCCAGCGCCGTAAGATCGGTCGCGTCTCCTTCGATACCACCAAGTGGACACAGAGAAGTAAACTCGGGACAGTCCATATGAATCTCGTAATCGCGATCCGGATACGGATTCGGAAAGACTTCTAAAAGCTGTGGTTTTGGCATCGTAGCAATTTACGCGTTTTGCGGCGGGAATCGATCGACTCTACCGTACCGGAGGCTCCGAATCGGGGCGAGTGATTCTTTCCGAAAGCCTCGCCCAGGGGACGCCGAGTACGCTCACCGTCGCAATGTTGAGAACTGTCCGGCCGTCGGGCTGCAGGTACAGCTCCTGGTCCATGTATACCGCCGGTTGACGCAACAGGTATCGAAGTCGAAAGACGTTTCCATTCGCCTCGCCGCCAACTGCGCCTGATGCATCACTGAGCGTCGCGACATACTGCTTCCCGTTGTGACGAAGAACCCAGGTTCGTTTCTCGGTGGTTCCGTCGTCGTAGGTCACGGTTTGATCCAGCCGCAATGTCCCGTCGCGGTCGGCACGACCAACGCCTATGACGTGGACCTTCCGATCGGTCTTGCCATGTTGGACCAGCGTTCCTTCACCGCGCGTTACACCCAGAAAGAACACCTCCGGGTGGAAGTCCGGCGTGCTTGCTGCTTCGACGTGAAATGGGGAGGCTGCGAGACAACCCGAAAGGAACAAGAGTGCCGCCGCGCCGGTAACCCGACGTAATTGATCAGCCGCTACCACGCTGTATCAGAGAGCGAGTGAATGCGGCATCAGGAGCCGCGTAACTTCCGCGATATTTCCTGCAACAGCTCGCGCTCATCACGCGACAGGCTACTGATACCTTCGCGCGAAATCTTGTCCAGCAGTGCATTCACGTCTTCAGTCCGTGGCTTGGGACTTGGCGCGGACAACACCGGCGAATGCGGGCGACGCTTCACAATTGCGTTGCTGCGCGCCACGGCCTCGTCAGCACTTGGCAGGCTGTCGCGACGCTTGGGCTGTCGCTGGACCTTCGGGATCGGCTGCGGGTTCGAATCGTCGGGCACAGTCGCAACGTGCCGCCGAATCCTGTCGAAGCTCGAACTTGTTGGAGCATGCAGATACATGTAGGCGAACACGAGCCCGCCAACGTGCGTCATGAATGCAA
This sequence comes from Gemmatimonadaceae bacterium, assembly GCA_039924325.1. GTDB lineage: Bacteria > Gemmatimonadota > Gemmatimonadetes > Gemmatimonadales > Gemmatimonadaceae > Fen-1247. Next base: position 24,937 of record JBDTAZ010000018.1, on the reverse strand, counting down.
CTGAGCCACTTGAGTAGCCCGTGTAATCCGCGAATGCCATTCCAACATTCCATGCGATCGTCCAGACCGCCAGCCATACTGCGCGAATCGGCCAGACACCAAGCACGTACACTTCGTCATCAGGCCACTTGAGCGCATACGCGAGTACGACGCCGACAACAGCGCCCGAGGCGCCGATCACTATACCGTGCTGCTCGAACAGCAGGTGGAATATCCCGCCGCCCAGCCCGCACCACAGGTAGAAGTAAGTGAACGCGCGTGTACCTAAAGAACGCTCCACTCGCGGTCCGAACATCCACAGCATGATCATGTTCGTCGCGATATGCGCAAAGCCCGCATGCACGAACATGTACGTCCCGATCGTCCACCAGTGGCCCGGGAACTCGGACGCGGACAAGCCAAGCCATCCAGCTACATCCGCCGTTCCAACAGGCGACGTAAGCTGGATGAAATAGACGACAACGTTGAGAGCGATCAGCCACTGGACTGCTGGAGTTGTTCCGCGACCTGGCTCGAACGCGTCTGCGCTGTATTCGGTTGGCGTGTCCATATAAAAACGTGACCCTTTCGTCCTACCCAATGGCGAGCTGAACGATCCGCTCGCAAAACTCCTCGAAATCGACTCCCGCCGCTATTGCTGCTTGTGGAATCAAGCTGGTTGGAGTCATCCCAGGCAATGTGTTCACTTCAAGACAGTAGCACTCTCCGCGCGCATCCAGTCGAAAATCGACCCGGGCGTACCCACGTAACTTCAAGGCTCTGAATGCTCGCAAGGATTGCTCTTGCAATTTATTAGTAACACTTGGTGACAAATTAGCAGGAAACTCCTCCACCGCCATCCCGGGGGTGTATTTGCACTCGTAATCATAAAGCTCCTTCACCGGTTTGATCTCGCCCACCGGCAGCGCATCATCGCCAATTACGCCCACCGTCAGCTCCCGACCGGCGATAAAGCGCTCGATCATTACCTCATCATCGTACTTGAAAGCTTCGGCAACGGCGGCATCCAGGTCCACCAGGTCGCGAACGACCGAGAGACCGACCGTCGAACCCTGCTTGGATGGCTTGACTACGACAGGCAAGCCGAGCGACTGTTCGACCAGTGGACCAGGCTGTGGCGCCATTAGCCAGTCTGCGGTCTGGACTCCGGCTGCCCTGAATAGAGTCTTGGATAGATCCTTGTCCATCGCCAGCGCGCTGGCAAGATGCCCGCTCCCGGTATATCGCACACCGGCCATATCGAGGAGTGCCTGGACCGTCCCGTCTTCGCCCTGTCCGCCATGAAGCGCCAGAAATACGACGTCAGCATCTCGTATTTCCGGCATCGAAATCAGGTCATCACGTAACCGCCCACCACCAAGTCCGGCAAGCTCTTCCAGCGATGGGGGCTCTGTGCCCACGTTGCTTCGCCTGAGTTCATCCAGTTCTGCCTGCGACAGCACTCCTTTTGCCGGATCCAGCGCCGTGACAATATGCCCTCGCGCGGACAGAGCCTGTGCGATTCGAATGCCCGATGCGAGGGAGACGTCACGTTCCGCGGACGCACCCCCCATGAGCACGGTAATTCGAAGAGGCGAGAGGATGGACATGGCTTCTAGTATAGTCCGGTCGAGCGATCAGGAACACTACACGACAGCGCGAACTCCAGCTTTCTCCGACTAGCGACCCATCATGAATCTGAGCATGTCGGATCTTGTAACGATCCCGTCGAGCCGACCGCGTTCGAGAACCAGTACGGCAGGGGTGCTCTTCGACAACAGCTTCACCGCCGGTTCGATCGCTTCATCGCTCGACAATGCCGGGAACGGTGCATCCATCACCTCGCGCACCGTCGCTTCGAGCAATGCAGGAGTTTCGAGTCCACGCTGCGAAAGGGTCGCTTCGACTACAGATCCAACGCACTCGTCACCGTCCATCACTGGCAATTGGGACACGTCATGCAGTGCCATGAGATTGAGCGCCTGCCGCACTCCCGCCGCGGGTGCAACACTCACAATTGTCGGTGCGCTTGCATCCTTCCGGCCGAGCATATCGCGAAGTGTGACGTGCTCCGCTTCGAGCATCTGATTCTCGCGCATCCACTCGTCGTTGTACAACTTGGAGAGATATCGCTCCCCGGTGTCGCAGAGGAACGTGACTACTAGAGCGTCCGGATCATCGATTCGGCGCGCAACGTCGAGCGCGACCTTCGCGATAAGCCCTGCTGATCCACCAACAAAGAGGCCTTCCTCACGCGTAAGCCGCCGCGACATTGCAAATGCATCGCGATCGCTCACAGTTTGATACTCGTCTATCACACTCATGTCGAGCGTACCTGGAACCTTGTCCTGACCAATTCCCTCAACCTTGTACGGACTTCCCTCTATCTTGTTTTCGCCATGGCTCCGCCAGTACTCGGCGAGTATCGATCCTGTTGGATCACCGGCGACAATCTTGATGTTCGGATTGCGCTGCTTGAGGTAGCGACCGACGCCGGTAATCGTGCCACCGGTTCCGGCCGACGCGACGAAGTGAGTGATCTTGCCTTCAGTCTGCTCCCATAATTCGGGCCCCGTTGTCGCAAAATGCGCGTCGGGATTCGCCTGATTGTAGAACTGATTCGCAAGGATCGCATTCGGCGTTTCTTCCGCAATACGCTTGGCCATCATCACGTAGTTGTCCGGATGATCCGGAGCGACTGCAGTAGGTGTGACAATCACTTCAGCGCCGAATGCCTTGAGCAAGCGCACCTTCTCCTGTGACATCTTGTCGGGAAGCGTGAATATGCACTTGTAGCCACGCAGCGCCGCCGCAATCGCGAGACCGACACCGGTGTTACCACTCGTTCCCTCTACAATAGTCCCGCCAGGCTTGAGCTTTCCAGAACGCTCAGCCGCTTCGATAATCGGCAGACCGATACGATCCTTGACCGATCCACCCGGATTGAAAAAGTCCGCTTTCCCGTACACGGGCGTGCGAATACCGCGCGTTACACGGTTCAGTCGGATAAGTGGAGTCCACCCGATTGTCTCGAGCACGTTGTCGTAGGGCCGTTCATTTCTTTTTATTGACATTTCGCTACTATATCGATTTACTGGTGAGCTTTTGCTGCGCTGTCGGCTGTCTTCTTGAGGACGGAGTCCCCGGGAGGTGGCAGGGCGTCCGGATGGCGGAAATATACCGGGAACAGAATCGATACCGGCATCGGGGTACCACGCAGCTTCGCCGGTTGGAACTTGAGATCACGCGAGCCCTTGATCGCCGCCGAATCCAGAGGAGCGATCGTTGATGACTCGATGACGCGCGTCGAGTCGTCGACGACCGAGCCGTCCTTGTCAACGTACAGCCGCAGTGTCACGTTGCCCTGCACCTTCTCCGCATACAACGCCGGCGGGTATTTGAACGGCATGATCTTGTTCAGCATGATCGGATACGTATCCGGGCGCGCCGTGCCTGCATCAAATCCAGTGTGAGTAGCATCTCCCTTGGAGCATCCGACTACCAACGCCAGAGTTACGATTGTTGCTACTACTCCTGCGGTTTTCGGAACAGTCCTTCGTAACTCACCTGATTCAGAATCATCACTCTTCATTCTGCTCACGTCTTTTGCTGAGCGTCCAGGACAAGTCGCGCGAGGGTCTCGAGCGCTTGCAACGGCGTCATGGTGTTGGGATCAATCCCTTTCAGTTCCTCTACTATTGGATCCGGTTCCGATCCGAATAATGCAAGCTGGCCCGCGACTTCGTCACCCGGACCAGTACGTGGTGCCATTCTGTGATTGCCTTCCAATTGACGCAGAAGGACTCTCGCGCGTTTCAACACGGGCCGCGGTAGGCCGGCGAGACGCCCCACTTCTATACCGTATGACCTGTCTGCCCCTCCTGGCTCCAGGGTGTGAAGAAACAGAATCTCTTCTCCAACTTCCCGCACGCGTACGTTGAAGTTTCGTACGGCTGCAAGTTCGTCGCTGAGCTGCGTCAGTTCATGATAATGTGTTGCGAATACGGTTTTGCACCCCACTTCGTCATGAATGTGCTCGGTCACAGCCCACGCTATTGATACTCCGTCATACGTCGAAGTGCCGCGCCCGATCTCGTCCAGCAGCACCAGAGACCGCGACGTCGCAGAGTGCAGGATCGCACTTGTCTCGCTCATCTCGACCATGAAGGTGGACTGGCCACGTACCAGATTGTCGCTTGCCCCGACTCGGGTGAAGAGTTTGTCCGTAACCCCGATGTCGGCCGATCGCGCCGGGACGAAGCTTCCTATCTGCGCCATCAGCACGATGAGTCCGATCTGACGCAGTATCGTCGACTTTCCGGCCATGTTTGGTCCGGTGAGAATTATTACCCGCGCATTCTCTACCAGTGTCACGTCATTCGGAATGAACTTCTCACGCGCCATCATTCGCTCGACAACCGGATGTCGTCCGCCCACAATTCTCAAGTCAAAACCGTCGCTCACCTTCGGCCGCACATATTCTTCGGCCTCGGCTACTTCACCAAGTGTCGCCAGTACATCCAGCTCGGCGACGATTCGTGCGGTGCGCTGCAACCTCTGCACCGAACTTGCGACGCGTTCGCGCAGGGATTCGAACAGCTCGCGTTCACGCGATTCAATTCGATCGGCGGCGGTCAGGATACGCTCTTCGTATTCCTTGAGTGCTGGCGTTATGTATCGCTCCGCACCGGTCAAAGTCTGGCGTCTCTGATAATCTTCCGGGATCTTGTGGCCATGCGTGTTCGTGACTTCGATGTAATAGCCGAACACGCGGTTGTAACCGACCTTCAGTGAGTTGATCCCGGTGCGTGCGCGTTCGTCGCTCTGAATGCGCGCAATACCGTCCTTTCCGCCGTCGCGCAGCGATCGCAGTTCATCCAGATCCGCATCGAAACCGATGCGGATGGTCGGGTCTTCACCAAGTGCTATTGGCGGTCGATCGACGAGCATGTTTATGATGTCGCTGCAGAGCTCAGTGCAGGCATCCCAGTCACCAAGCGCTGCTTTCAATGCGACGCCGTGGATTCGCGTCGCGGCCTTCTCGACATCTGGTAGCCTCGCAGCAGAATCGCCCAGCGCGCGCAGTTCGCGCGGCGTGATCCGATTGGCGGCGACTTTTGCTGCAAGTCGTTCCACGTCTCGCACGCCGTCGAGCGCGCTTCGCATTGTCGCGCGCGCCATGGCATCGGTCGCGAACGCTTCCACAGCATCGAGTCTCGCGTCTATCGCGACGACGTCGGTGAGCGGCGCCAGTATCCACTGTCTCAACAAGCGTGCACCCATCGGCGTAAGTGTGCGATCGAGAACGCCAATCAGTGTACCATCATTCCCGGTGCCGCCACGCAGCGATTCGGTGAGCTCCAGGTTCCGCCGCGTCATCTCATCGAGCGGCATGGTGCCACCGGCGCGCTCGACAACAGGTGGACGCAGATGCGGGACGCCAGAGGGTTGCAGCTCGCGTACATATCGGAGCAGCGCGCCGACCGCACCAACCGCAATATCATCCGATGGCTGCACACCGAAACCCTCCAGTGTGCTGACGCCGAAGTGGCGCTGAAGATCTTCCCGCGCCATGGCTGCATCGAACTCCCACGCTGGTCTGCGAGCCACCAGTGGCGTCGCCGTTTCCGTCGCCATGTCGTCGGGCACAACTATCTCGCGCGGTGACAGTCGTGCGAGCATCGCCTCCATCTCTGTCGCGGCAACTATCTGCAGTCGCAACTCTCCGGTCGACAGATCGAGTGCCGCGATCCCCGCGCGCGGTTCCTTGCCTTTGCTCTCGATCGAGACTGCGCAGAGGAAGTTGTTGCGCGATCCGTCCAGCAGCTCGTCGGAAAAGGCCGCGCCTGGCGTTACGGTCTCCACAACTTCGCGCCGAACCACACCCTTGGCCGTCTTCGGGTCTTCGACCTGCTCGCATATCGAGACCCTGTGCCCCATCTGCACGAGCTTGCGTACGTAATCCGGCCCGGCTTTTACGGGAACACCGGCGAGCGGGACCTGCGATGAGCCGCCATTGTTGCGCGACGTGAGTGTGATGCCCAGCGCGCGGGAGATCAGCTCGGCATCATCAAAGAACGTTTCGTAGAAGTCGCCCATCCTGAAGAACAGGATGCTGTCGGGATGCTTTGCCTTGATCTCTCGGTACTGTTGCATCAGTGGCGTCGCCGCCGGCATCGCCACCGCGACTAACGCTCCACCACAAATCCGTCGATGTGCTTGGCCTTCAACTTTGCCAACTCCTTGGCCGCTGCCGACTGCGTCGGATAGTTCCCGAGACGCACCCGATACGGAGCACTGACGCCGTCGACGAACATGACGTAGCCGCGACCGCGAAGCTTGGCTGCGAGTTGGTTGGCCGGCGCCTTGGTTCCGAATGCTGCGACCTGAATTGCGTACGAGCTGCCTGCCCCCCGCGTCGCTGGTCGCGGTGCTGGTGGCGGTGCTGATGACTCCACAGGTGCGGCCGTTTCACGCTTTGAGCTGTTGCCAGCGGCCTTTGGTGCCTTGCTCGAAACTGGCTGCGTTGCGGACGCGAGCGCGCGATCGACCTCTTCCTTGGTTGGTTGGCGCGAGACAACGCCTGTCGAATCTGTTACGCTCGTAGCCACCGGCGTCGACAATTGCGGTGGGGGTCGTGGCGCCGGCGGCGAAGGGGGAACAGGAGCCGCGTTTGCGACCTCCTTTTTTTCTTCAACACGAGGAGCAACGACTTTTTCCGGTGTTTTCTTCTCAGGCACGGCTTTCGATTCCACTGACTTTTCCGACATCGTTTGCGGAGCTGTCTTCGCAGGCGTCCTGGGATTTGCCTTTGGAGGCGCTGCTGTCACTGGATTTGTCGTTGGATTCGGCGTTGGATTTGTCGCCAGCGCGACCCCACGACAGCGCTGTTGCTGAAAATCGATCCGATTTTTGAGTTCTATGTTTGACGCCTTCACATTTGCGAGCGCGTCGTTGTTCGCGGTACATGCGCGCGTAGCGTCGTTCGCGTCGAAGTACATCCGGGCTACCCAGTAGCTACCCTCTGGTCTGAGCGGGCTCGTTGGATGCTCGAGCACAAGTCGCTGGAAGTGCTGTAGTGCCGCCGCGTTCTCCCCGCGAGCCGCCTCAAGTTGGCCGATGCGCAACAGAGCATCAGAAACGCGCCCGGACAGAGGATAGTCCACGATAATCTGTCGGTACTCCTGCTCCGAATCACGCGCGTTCGAGGCAAGCGTTGCACGCCAGAACAGCCCCTCGGCGAACGCTGGCGTTCCGGCCGGTGCGGCGGCGGCTACGGAGTCGACCAGCTTTCGACCGTTCACGGCATCGCCATTCGCGACCATCTGCTGCGCCTTGGCATAGAACGACGAGTCCTTTGCCGACTGCGCGAAGGCCGAGGCTGGTAGCGCAAGAAAGACCACTAAGGCCCCGACGAGACGTCTGATGGATATGCTCAAAGCTTTGGAGAAATGCATGTTTTGGCCTGGATTGTCGCGATGTTAACGCTATTGTGGCGCGATGATGCTGATAACTACGCTGCCCTTCGCCGACTGGAAACAGAACAGATGGCGAGCACCGCCGTCGCAAGGATCTGATCTTCAGACGAGACGCGCGACTCCTTCAGAGCGACGTCAGCCGCCAGTAGCGCCACTACCGCCCGTTCGCACTCTGCAACCTTCCACTCCCTGGCCGCAGACGCCCAAGCCCGAGTCGCGCTGCCCCAGGCCCGGCCAGGATATGCACCGGTGGATTTCAACAACTGGAAATACTCGCCATCAAGCCGGCTTGGCGGTAGCCCGGTGTCAAGACGAGCCCTCCCCCACGCCAGCGCCAGCATCTGCGTCGAAAGTGCCATGACAACACTCACACCGGTTGTCTTTGGTTGAGCCAGAATATGCTCAATCAGACCAAGAGCCGTCACGGCATCCCGCTGCAACACGGCGTCCAGAAAATCCGCGATCGTTTCGCCTCGGCGAATTCCAACAGCCGCCGTGATCGAGTCCTCCGTTATCACGGCTCCGTTAGTATAGCTCGCGAGCTTGTCCAGTTCCGATGTCAGACGATAGAGATCGTTCCCCACCGCCTCATGCAGCAGATCGGCCGCACTCGGCGTTATCTCCGCGCCAAGCTCCGTTTTCGCGTGATGGATGATCCAGCTCGACACTCGGCTTCCGTCCAGAGAGTCGAATTCAAGCGGAGTCGTAGCTGCCTGCAGAGGCTTGTCAGTTTTCGCACCGGGCGCCGCTACCAATATTACCGTCGTATCATGCGACGGATGCTTCAGATAAGCGTCGAGCGCACTGCGCGCCGATTTCTTGAGCGCGCCAACATCGCGTATCAGTGCAACACGCCGCTCCGCCATCATAGGTGGAGTTCCCAGCAAGCTTCCAAGTGATTCAGCGTCCAGATCGGCGGCACGACGCAGGTCGAGATTGAAATCGCGCGTCGCTGGATCGACAGCAGCATCAATAAGTTGCCTGACCGCGTCGTCTTTGCGATACTCGTCATCGCCGTAAACGTAGTACGCTCCGTCAAACCGCCGGTTCTTCACGGCATCGCGGAGCGTCTTGAGGGCGGCGTCAGTAGCCATGCCCAAATCTAATTTCGCCGGACGGCGACTACCGAGCTTGCGTGTAGCTTACGGTCTGAAGACCGCCCTGCTCCACAAGCACCGCGGCTGGCCATATCGGGATTCCTGTAGACACCGATGCAACGATGAAAGGAGCTGGCGTGGTATCCGGGGGCACCGCCATCGCGATTGCCGGCGGGAGCACAATGTCCTGAGGTACTGCATGTTGATCGGCAATCTTCATAGTCTCGGCGACGTAGCCGATCATGAGGAGAGAGGCGATCGCGCCAATGACGGCAACAGTTCGGAATTTCCCAGCGGAAGCGTGCCCCGGGTGCAATCGGCACTCGCGGAGTCGAGCGTCAAGCTTGTAGGAGAATTCCGCTGACGGCTCGATGGACTTTAGGCTGTGCACCAGCATCAGCGAGCGCCGCACTCCGGCATCGAGCCTGGCACAGTCGGCGCACTCCGCAATATGCCGCTGCATTCGCACCAGCTCGACCCCCGCGAGGGTGTCGTCTACGAAAGTACAATGAAGGTCTCTGAACTCTGAACAGCGCATCGATATGGGATACCGGACGGCGTCAATAATAGTTCCACGCCCCTGGGCTCGGTAGGGGAGAAACCGAGGGGGAAATCGACGGGAAACCCACCGAATGACTCGAGAATCAACTCCCCTGCAACAAAAACGCGTGACCCGCCATGGGGTCACGCGTTTTTTGAGCGTTTGCGCAGCTCAACCCAGCCAGGGCCCGATTATCTCGGCGAAGCTGTTCCGGGCGCGATTCAGCCTGGATTTCACAGTGCCAAGATTCGTATGTGTAATCTCTGCGATCTCCTCATACGACCTGCCCTCCAATTCGCGCAGGACGAAGACGTTCCGGTGATGTTCAGGAAGTTGCCCGACGGCCTCCTCGACCTTCTCCCTGATGTCACGCTTGCGGAACAGGTCATCCGGACGATTTCCTGGATCCTCGAACTGCAACGGCCGCTCCTCATCCTGCCAGTTCTTTGTGATCGTCTGGAACAGTACCAACGGGTTCCGTGAACGGTTACGCAGTTCGTTCTTGGCCAGATTAGACGCAATAGTGTACACCCAGGTCGAGAACTTCTTCGATCTGTCAAACCGATGTAGATGGCGATACACGCGGATGAACACTTCCTGCACCAGGTCTTCGGCTTTCTCCCTGTCGCCGATGGTGCGGTATATGAAATTGAGGAGACGCGTTTGATAGCGCTCCACGAGCTCCGAGAACGCACGCTCCTCGCCACTCAGAAACGCCGAAACAACTTCGGAGTCGTCAGCAGTACGCAGACGCTCGCGGACTGTGGATCCGACAAGCTCGGCGTGGGCGAGGGCAGGTAATGTCTTACGAGCGGCTGTGGCCATAAAATCCCCTTTCTGGGACAACTGTTCAACGGGGCAGGATCGGATTGACCGACCCCTACGAAGTACTCCCGGATAGGTGCTTCGCTCAGATATTAGACAAGCACCAGTTGTGCCGAGTTGCCTGTCATTTCGTAAATCGGGTAAATCGTTACCCACCAGGTACTTACCTAATATGTACAGTTTCGTACCCCTGCCATTCTGTCGCGCCATTTTTGGCCAGATATGGTAGCCGACACAATCTGTACGACAATTAGACGGTGGATGGATCCATTCCGTTAACCGCATCCGACAACCGCATCGGAGCCGCGTTATGGACCACCCGTGCTGGGTGGATAGCGCGCGTTGCCCTGCAGAGTGGTCGCCCAAATACGGGTCTTACCGCTTTTAGACGGCCGACGCGGGCGGTAAGTTGTCCCTTAAGCCTTTTTCGTCCCTTGGCTCCCGCGAAGGCATGCCGCGACGAGAGATTCTTAATTCCATTTGACGGCGGTTCGTGTCTATTCGAAGCATGTCCCTGGAGCGCAAGCTCCCCTTGCTCGTTATCGCGGTTCTCGTTGCCACCCTCGCTACTGCCGTTGGGCTCGCCTACCGGGAAGTTCGTTCGGCAAGCGAGGCCGCCTCTGGAGCTCGGCTCCAAATCGTCGGTCAGGAGCTTGCTTCGCTTTCGGCGACCTCAATTGCGACGCGCGCGAAGTTGCTCCGCGACGTTTCGCAGTCACCAGCAGTACGAGCTGCAACCGTAGTCTCCGCGACGGAGACGGCCTCGCCAGAACGGACTCCAACATCCGCAAAGACGAAGGGAATCGGTGAATCTCGGTTGCAGCTAGCGCTACAACGACTCGTTCTGTCAAATGACTCGACTCTCGCGATCGAGTTGTGGTCAGCGAATGGCTCGCTCATTGACAGTTTGGGCGCTGCGCCCGAGCAAGCAGTTACAGCGACAGGCGACTCGAGGCAGATGCTTTCCATCCCGAGTAGTAGATCGCCGCAGACTACAATGCCGAACGCCGACACTGTGCAATTCTTTCCGTTCTTCGAAGGACGAGATCATCAGGTTTACTACTGGATCACGGTACCGGTGCTGGACTCCGGCAAACGTGTTGGCTGGATCGCTGTACAGGCGAGAATCAAACCCCGTCCCGGTGCAGACATACAGATCAACCGTCTGCTCGGAGATCACACTGCTGCATACTTCCGCAACGCGAACAACTCATTCTGGACGACGCTTGGTGGAATTGCACAGCAGCAACCGTCTGGAAGCACCTTCGTAGCGCCATCGATCGGTAATACCGGGAAGGTGACATCATACACTCGCACTCTTCACGGACGAGTTCTCTCAACTGAACTTCCCATCGCTGGAACGCCGTGGTGGATAGTTGTCGAGGCCGACCATTCCGCGGTTGTAGCCGGAGCTAGCTCGCTATTGCTCAGATTCACGCTATTCAGCCTGCCACTCCTGCTGGCCGCAGTTGCGGTTTCATGGTTATTGATACGGCACGCGCTCCGACCGCTCGTTGATCTCACCAGGGCCGCGACACTGGTGTCGCGCGGCGACTATTCGGCGCGCGTCAAGGTAAGACACGACGACGAGGTCGGTCGGCTTGGTGCGTCGTTCAATACCATGGCTGCCGAGGTTGATGCATCGCAGAGCAAACTCGCGCGGCAGGTCGACGAAGCTCACCGATTGGCTCTTGAGCTCGATCGCGCGAGGGATATCGCCGTCAGCGCAAGCAAGGCTAAGTCGAACTTTCTCGCCACAATGTCGCACGAGATCAGAACACCCATCAACGCGATCATAGGTTATGCCGACATTCTCGACTTGGGAATATCAGGTCCGCTGACACCGAAACAGCAGGAAAACGTGCATCGCATCAGAACCAGCAGCAGCCACCTGCTGGCGCTCATAAACGACGTGCTGGATCTGTCGCGAATAGAATCAGGTTCGATGCGTCTGACAACGACGCACATCAGCACTCGACAGTCGATCGACGCGGCGTTGGCACTTCTCCAGCCGGCTGCTGCCGAGAAGGACATTCGCGTCATCGTAACGGCGGATGACCACCGAGCAGACACGTATGTAGGCGACGAGCGGGGAGTGCAGCAGGCGCTCGCAAATCTACTCTCCAACGCCGTGAAGTTTACGAAATCAGGCGGCGAGATTCGTATTGGCACGTCGCTCGCCAGTGCGTTCAGCATTAGCGAATTCCTCGACCCGAGTTGCACGTACGTCGCAATTTCTGTCACCGACACCGGAATTGGCATCGACGAAAATAAAATTGGTCGGCTGTTTCAGCCGTTCACTCAGCTTGAGGCGGAAGGCGGGAATCCATACACACGATTGACTTCAGGAGCTGGGTTGGGGCTTTCGATCAGTCGCCATCTTGCACGCATGATGGGTGGCGATATCACGGTCGAGAGCACCCTGCAGGTCGGCTCGACGTTTACACTGTGGCTGCCGCACGAGATAGTCGCTTCGAATGACTCGGCAAGTGATGCTTCCGGCGATACTCTGGACCTGGACGCCGTAGCTCGCGCGGATGATGCCAGCCGATAGCAGCCACATCGCCGCCGCCCGACTCCGAGCAAACATTTATGGAGCGTACGACGCGACACAGTCGGTTGAATCGCTATAGCCCGGCGCTGAATCCCGCGGCATAAAGAATTATCAACGCTGTCTTGGCGTCTCGAATTTCATTTGTCTGAATCATCCTGAGAGCTTGTGACAACTTGAACGTCACCACCTCACTGAACTCGTCCGCATCAAGATGTTTTTCTCCCGTCGACAGTCCAACAGCCATGAACGAATGGATTGTCTCGTCCGTGAAACCGGGCGTTGTGAGGAAGCTGAACATCGGCTCAACTCTCTCTGCGGTGCAGCCAGTCTCTTCCTGCAATTCACGCACGGCGCAGGCCATCGGCGTTTCGTCTTTCTCCAGTTTTCCTGCGGGCACCTCGTATAGGTAGCCGCCCGCCGCATATCGATACTGCCGCAAAAGCATTATTTGTGGGTCCGATCCGGCAGGATCGCTGACGAAGGGGAGAATCGCCGACGCGCCCGAGTGCCGGATGATCTCCATTTCGCCGGTACTTCCGTCTGGGAATCTGACCTGATCGACATCGAGCGAAACGACCTTGCCGGTATAGATTCGATGCGACGCAATTTGTGGGTTGGACATGAATTCTATGGGTTCGCGTTCATGGGCTAACGACATCAAGCGGTCCGAAGGCCAGCGCTTCGAGCGGTTCCCGGATCGCGGCTTCGTCACCAACGACCACTATCTGCATCGACTCCGACTTAACATGAGCGCGTGCGGCACGGAGCACATCATCAACTGACACGGCACTCATCCGTGCGCGATATGTATCGTACCAGTCTTCCGGCAACGCATGGATAGTAAGCGTTGCAAGCGCAGCGGCGATCGCCGCTGTTGTCTCATAGCGAATCGGAAAAACGCCTTCCAGATAACTCGTTGCGAGCGAAAGCTCGCTCTCGCTTATCGGTTCCGAGCGCATGCGATCAATTTCCTTCAACGTCTCCTGAATTGCCGGCACAGTTACGTCACTCGCCACAGCTGTGCCGATTACAAATGGCCCAGCCTCACGTCGCCAATCAAACGCTGACGACGCGCCGTAAGTGTAACCATGTGCTTCGCGCAGATTCAGATTCACCCTGGACGAAAACAGACCACCAAGAACAGCATTCATGATCGTGATGGAGAAATAGTCCGGATGAGTACGTGGCACTCCAACGTGCCCCATCCGCAATTCCGATTGAGGAGCGTCGTTCTTGCGAACTATCCGGATGTTCCGCGTCACGCTTGCCGGGTTGTCGTTCGCCCGAGCCTCAGGAACTGTCGGTCCATCCCACGTCTCAAGCGTCGCTGCAATCATCCGCTCCACAGCATCAACCTCCACGTCTCCGACAACGATCAATGTAGTCGCTGACGGCTGGTATCTCGTCGCGTGGAATGCTACTACGGTGTCGCGCGACAGTCTCGCGACGGACTCCGCAGTACCACCCAGTGGGAGCCTGAAGCGTGATGCCGAATCGTAGATGTACTCGTCGAATTTTTCGTCGGCCAACTCGCGCGGTTCAGATTCGATCTGCATGAGCTCAGCCTGACGCTCCGCCTTGAGGCGCTCGATGGCGGCGACGGGGAATGTCGGCGTTACCAACACCTCTGCGAAATGCACAAACGCATTCTCAAGATTCTCGCGCAGTACCGTCATTGCGAGAGAAGCCGAGTCCCATCCGGCTGCACCGCCCACGGAAGTGCCCAGGTGCTCCATGTAATCTGTGAGCGCCTCTCCATCGTACTTGGGGGTTCCCTCGTTGAGCGCACGCGCGGTGAGCTCAGCTACTCCCTCCTGCCCAGTCGGTTCCGCAACTCCGCCGGCATCAATTACCGCCAGTACAGTGACAATTGGCAAACTGTGAGTGGGAGCAACCAACACTGCCATTCCATTCGCGAGTACACGTCTGTGGAATTTCGGAAAGTGATATTCACGCGGTAATCCTGGTGTCGGTCGTGTTGACGTGCTCATGCCGCCACCTCGCTCGAGCCAGTTCCACTTTCCGAGCCGGCGTCTTCGACGCCTTCGACGCCTTCGGCGCCTTCACGCGGGAGATACGTGAGAAATGCGCGGTTATCCTCGCCAAGCCGAGTCGCGGCAAACCGATTGATGTCTGCGACGGTGACAGCGCGATATCTGTCCATCTGCTCGTTGATGAGCGACGGGTCTCCGAAATATGTGGCGAACCGGGATAGTTGATCTGCACGTTCGCCTGCCTGCTGCATCGACGCAACGAAATCGGTACCAATGAGGGCTACAGCACGATCAACTTCATCCTGCGTTACTCCGTTCAGACGCATGCGATCAATCTCTTTCACTACGGCTGTCTCCAGTTGCGCCACGCTAACACCTGGACGTGCAGTCGCATCGACGACCAGCAGGTCAGCACCCTTCGGTAGATCGAATGTAAATGCCGTAACGTCGGCCGCTACCTCGCGCTCGCGGACGAGCACACGCTGAAGCCTGCTTCCCTTTCGCATCCCCAGGATTGCGCCTGCGACTGACGCTGCATAGTACTCGTCCTCGCCAAGCGCAGGTGAACGAAATGCAAGGTATATACGCGGAAGGCTGACATTGTCCTCCACCGTCTCGCGCAATGTCCCACCGAACGTATCCGGCAACGTCATATCCGGAAGCGGTGGCTTTCCCTTGCCACGAGGAATGAGGCCAAAATACGATTCCACAAGTTTCCGTGCTTCAACGATGTCGAAATCGCCTGCTATCGTCAGGACCGCATTGTCCGGCGTATAGTACGTCGCGAAAAAATGAGCGATATCTTCGAGTGATGCGGCCTTGAGATCTTCAAACGATCCAATCAACGAATGGTGGAACGGATGCGGATCGGGATATGTCAGCGCAGGTAATTTCTCCCACCATGTCCCGTATGGCTGATTGTCCACCGACCACCGGCGCTCATTTGATACCACATCTCGCTGTGTATCGAGCTTTTGCTGAGTCATCGCTGGCAAGAGCGCGCCCATGCGATCTGCTTCCAGCCACAGCGCTATCGCGAGTTGATTGGACGGGACTGTCTCGAAATAATTGGTCCTGTCGAGCCATGTAGAGCCATTCAGTGTGCCACCTGCACGCTGCACTAGTTCAAAGTGCTCGTTTGCTTCAACATTCTCCGAGCCCTGGAAAAGCATGTGCTCAAAAAGGTGAGCGAACCCGGTTCGCCCCGCTCGCTCATTGGCTGAGCCGACGTGGTACCAGATGTTCACCGCCACGATCGGAGCGGTATGATCTTCAGAAAATGTGACGAGTAGGCCGTTCGACAGCCGGAATGTCTCTATTGGAATACGCATGAAAGTCCTGGGTTTCCGCGTAATATAGAGTGTATCCGTCTCCACTTCCTTATGCTTTCTTAACTGAATGAACGATTTTTCTGGCTGCCCGAATACACTGTTTGTCGTCCGGCACGGTGAATCCGCCGGGAACCTGGCCCGCAACGCGGCCAATGCAGCAAAAGCTCTCGAAATTCACAGTTCTTGCCGTGACGTCGATGTCCCGCTTTCTCCATTGGGAGAGCGACAGTCCACAGCTCTCGGACACTGGTTCGGGGCGCTTCCAATCGATCAGCGTCCGACCGTGGTCATCACCTCCCCTTATTTGAGGGCTCGCCAGACCACCGACACAATCAAGAAGCTGGGCCACTTTCGCTACGCCACCGACTCCGCTGGTAGCGTTCAGGATGAGCGTTTCCGCGAAAAGGAGTTCGGAATCCTTGATGGGCTGACTAAATACGGGATTCTGGCTCGCTTTCCGGAACAGGCCGCGCTTCGTACGTCTCTGGGCAAATTCTACCACCGCCCTCCCGGCGGTGAGAGCTGGTGTGATGTGGTGCTTCGACTCAGAGGCGCCTTCGAAATGATGTGTCGGGAATTTGACGGCGAACGAGTCCTGGTCGTAGCACATTCCGTGGTCGTCCTCTGCATGCGCTACATAATTGAGGGACTTACAGAACAGGACATCCTTGCAATCGACCGTTCCACGGAAGTGGCCAACTGTTCGCTTACACGGTTCGACGTGGACAGTACGAATGGAAAGGCGGGACGACTCACCCTGGACAGCTTCAACTTCGTCGCCCCCCTTCACGAGGAAGGAGCGCGCGTAACGTCTGCCTCAGACATCCCTCTTAACTAGCAACCTTCTTTACCGCGTACGGCCGTCAGCTCCACCCGCTTCGCTCACGCAGTGCCGTTACATGGGCCGTGTGGTGTCGGCCATGCCACGCATATAGCGCTGCGACTTCATGGAGCGGCACGGCGCGATTCTGCTCTGGGTGTACATAGCATCGCTCGAAATCGCTATCACTCATCGAACGGAGCAACGCCACGAACCGTTCGTGTAGTTTGTCCAGTAGATCCAGCGACACTTGTATGGGTACGATCGCGATGTCGCCGAGCTTCGCAACGGAAGCTTCGTCGTACGGCTTGATGGTCGGCGTGTCCTCGGTCAGCGCAATCTTGCACCGCATGTATGCATTCATGTGACTGTCCGGGACGTGATGCACTACCTGCCTGATGGTCCATCCGCCATCGCGATACGGCGTATCGAGTTGTTCAGCATTCAACCCAGTCACAGATTCTCTGAACAAAGTCGGCAGCGATGCAATTGCTTGAATGGAGCGATTGATCGCGGCACGCGATGCATCGCCGTCGTACTTGAATTTGCCAATCGGATATCGCTGATCTAAGCCCGATCCGGTCATCTGGATGTACCTCTTACCTTGAGAATCGCATCGTTCACTGTTGAAACGAACTTCTGTGCATCTTCAGGCGTAAATGAATAGAGTGCGGATTGATGATTCTGCTTGACGTCCTCGAAGCCCATCTTCCGGCGATCGCGGTAGGCGAACTTGATTCCGCCGTCACTGTAATGCGCGCTGTCGATGTCTGCGAGCGGGTATTTTAGACGAGTATGCAGAGCGGAGTTCACGCCATTTTTTACAAACCGTTCGACCGCCCTCCCAATCGCGCTCTTGGTCTCTTCCGTGTCGCTGGCCATGTCCTTTCCAGCGGCGGTCAGCACCGAATCGGTAAGTCCCATGAACACGGTGTCGTTTACCAGGCCGAGTTGCATCGCGCCATCTTTCGTTCTGATTACGATACTGTCTCCCGACACCCGTGCTGGCACGCCGCTGGAGGCTGAACGGGCTTCAGCCGATTGATCTGACTTCTGGCATGCAACACTCCACGATAGCAATGCCGCCGCACATCCTGCACTGATGATCCTGCGCATCATCCTCTCGGGTGGTTGGTACTCATTGAATTGGATTTCCAGCAACATCCAGTAGGACTATCGGACCGATATTCAACGCCCTTATGGGTGCTTCGATGGACTTTCTATCGCCTACGATGAGGATCGCCAGATGCGACGGATCAATGTACTTCGTCGCAACGCGCTGCACGTCAGCCTGTGTCACGGAACCAATCTGATCAACGACGTGGTTGTAGTAGTCCAGTGGCAATGAGTACAGCGCAACGTCGCTCAGGCGCGATGCAATCTGTCCGTTCGTCTCGAATGAACTCGGCAACTGAAGCTGTAGATATCGTTTCGTCTTCGCCAATTCAGTCTCAGGAACCGGCTCACGAATATTGCGAAGCTGCTTCATGAATTCAATAAGCGCGGAGTCGGATTTGGCCGAAACTACTTCTGCTGATGCTGTGAACGGACCAGCATACTTTCGCATATCGAAACGCGAAGACGCGCCGTATGTGTATCCCTTATCCTCACGAAGATCCTGATTCAATCGGCTTGTGAACGATCCGCCAAGCGTCGTATTCATCACATTGATCGGGAAATAGTCGGGCGTGGAACGAGCAACGCCTACGGAACCGATTCTGAATGACGACTGCGCAGCACCTGGTTTGTCTATCAGGTACACTGTTGTCACAGAGGCTGGCGATCCCGAACCAACTACGGTCCCTTCGACTGGCTTGCTCGCCCACCGACCGAACAGTGCATTTATCCTTCGCTCAAGCTGGGCAGGAGTAACGTCGCCGACAGCGATAAGAGTCGCACCGTTCGGTGAAAAGTGGGCTTGATAGAACGCCGCAAGATTTTCCGACGTCATCGCTGATACTGCTTCACGGGTGCCAATGGATGGTCGTCCGTACGGATTGTCCTTACCGTACAGCAGCGCTGGATACACCAGACTCGCGATCGCCGGCCCACGATCCCTGATCTGCAGCAACGTTGTTAAACGATCTTCCTTGACCCGTGCAAATTCAGACGTCGGAAACGCTGGATGCAGCGAAACATCCGCAAACAGCGCTAGTGCGCTGTCGATCTGCGCGATTGGAGTGGATAGCCGGACCGTGATCGCGTCCCAGCCGCTTGAGCTCGACAGTGACACTCCCAGATACGCCATCTGATCCGCTATCTGCAACGCGTTGCGACTCGTCGTCCCTTCTGTCAACATGTTTGCTACGAGATCGGAAATCCCAGTCTGATTCGGGGGATTTGCCGCTGCACCAGTGGGGACCACAAGCACAAAATCAGCGATCGGTAACGAATGTCGTTCAACAACCATCAACTTGAGCCCGTTCGCGAGCTTGCGCACCTCCACGGGCGGAAGGTGCAACGCGGGTGGCGGACCCAACACCGGAGGTTTGCTACGATCAACCTGGGCGTTGGCTGAACCGACGACGATACCGGAAGTCATCAACAGTGCAATCGGGATCAGCGTACTTCTCATGACGTTAGTCACTTGGCGCCTCCCTTCAGCATCATGGACGTGTCTCCGTCAGGCACGACCGTCAATACCACCTTGGGTTTGCTCAGATACACCCTTGCAACTCGCTGCACGTCGGCACGTGTCACTGCATCATAACGAGCTGCATCACGCTGGATGAAATCAGGATCGCCTACAAAATAGTTGTATCGATTAAGCAGCTCGGCCGTGCCAAGATCGGTGGATAGAGATCTAAGAAAGCTCGACCTTGTGGAATTCTGAACTCTCGCCAGTTCGCGGGATGTTATTCCGTCCTTTTCCAGTTTTGCGAGCTCTTCACGCACAACGGAATCCACCCGTGCCGGAGCGATCCCCTTGCGCGGTGTCGCAACAATTTGAAAGTATCCAGCCAGCCGCGAGCCTTGCTGGCCGGCATACACGTCCTGCGCGATTTGCAGATCGTAAACCAGTCGCTTGTAGAGTCGTGAATTCTTGCCGTCAGCCAGTACGGACGCGAGTACGCTCAAGGCGGCATCATCCCGCGAGAAATCCTTCACGGTTGGCCAGGTGTAGTACACTTGTGGAATCTGCACCCTGTCCTGCAGAACCAGGAATGTGTCACGCGGAATGACGACTGACGGTGGCGCCGGACGTGGTGGTATTTCCGGGCCGCGTGGAATATTGCTGTAGTACCGCCTGACAAGCGCCTTCGCCGAATCCATCTGAAAGTCACCCGAAATAACGAGCGTCGCGTTGTTTGGCGCGTAGTACGTCCTGAAAAAGTTTTTCACATCTTCCAGTGTAGCCGCCGATAGATCCGCCATCGATCCAATAACTGGCCAGGAGTACGGGTGACCGTTCGGATATAGTGCAGCAAGGATTGTTTCGTCCGACTTGCCGTATGGAACGTTGTCAACCCGCTGCCTGCGTTCGTTCTTCACAACATTGCGCTGCAGATCGACCTTTTCCGCGTCGAGAGCCTGCACCAGAAACCCCATCCTGTCACTATCGAGGTACAATGCCAGAGGCAGTGCGTTGGACGGTGTCGTCTCGTAGTAGTTGGTCCGGTCTTCGGTAGTCGAGCCGTTGTTATTTCCTCCCGCGGCCTCGAGCAGTTGGTCGAACTGACCGGTCGGAACATGCTCCGACCCCATGAACATCAGATGCTCGAAGAGATGGGCAAATCCGGTGTGACCTGCTTTTTCATCACCGGATCCAACGTGAAACCAAGTGTCGACCGCGATCACCGGCGTTGTGTGATCCTGATGCAGAATCACTTCGAGCCCATTTGGAAGCGTGTACTTCTCAAATGCGATTCGCGGAATCGCCTGTGCCTCCGCAACTGCAGCTGAGACCGCCAGTACCGCAACGGCGACGACTGCAATTCCAGCTCGAGCAAATTTCAAACGCAAAGAACGACGCACCACGACGCACTCAACAACGGCCGAATTAATCATCGTTCCACCAGATAGGCGATGGGTGCTTTCAGCGATTCGCTCAAAATATAGCCGGCGCTGGCAGGTACGCTGGCCCAGATAGGAGACGTTCGCGTTGGAGATGTAACCACACTTAGGCCGTGTCGACGGGCAAGTATCCACACCCTGAACATGTGAAACGGATCGCTTACAAGAACTACCGACGTCTGGCCTCGCGCTCCCAGCATCTGAGCAACCGAGCCAATCGATTCGCTCGTCGTTCTCCCTTCCGCTTCAAGCAGAATGGCACTCTCGGGTACGCCGTGTCGCATGGCATATGATGCACTCACCGCTGCCTCGCTTGTCGTATCACGCTCGCCAACTCCGCCAGTGAGCACGAGTAATGGAGCCACTCTCTCATGCCACAAATCAACCGCGTGGTCAACACGTGCACGCAAGACTGGCGATGGTCTTCCCGCGTATTGCGCCGCACCGAGGACCACGATCGCATCAGCTTGCCCTGCTCTAGCCGCCCCCTTCAGAACGCCGTCGTGTTCGGCGAAAGTCACCACTGCGGCCAACGAACCGAGCCATCCAAGAAGCAGCAATCCAAGAACTACAGCCGTAATGCGGCGCGGCCACGATGGCCGCGGGGATCGCCGTGTCAGACCGTTCGCTTGCTGCGCGGTTCGGGACATTCTACAGTATAGCCCTTGGAAACGAGCGCGGTTTTGAAAATATCCTGCACGTCCGCCTCACCGTGTACGAGATACACCGGACCCAGCTGCGGCGACGTTGTCTTGACACCGTCGAGCCACGCAGTCAGCTCCGATCGGTCCGCATGCGCGCTGTATCCGTCGATGATCTTCACCTCTGCCCGCAACGGGGTATCCTCGCCGTAAATGCGGACACTTGGCGGCGACGCCTCGATCCGGCGACCAAGGGTACCCTCTGCCTGATAGCCGACAAAGAGAATTGTATTCTTCGGGTCGCCAGCACCCTGCTGAAGGTGATGCAGAATTCGGCCCGCTTCCACCATCCCCGACGCGGCGATGATAACCATTGGACCTTTGGCCGTGTTCAGCGCCTTGGACTCCTCAACACTCCGCGTAAAGTGAACCTGCGGAAACTTGAAGAGGTCTTTCGCCTCGTTGACCAGATCCTCGGTGTGATCAAACACTTCTGGATGCATTTCGAAAACCGTCGTCGTGTCAGTCGCGAGTGGACTGTCCACGTAAATCGGAATTTCAGGAATCGCCCCTTCGCGGGACAGGCCATTGAGATTGTACAACAGCTCCTGCGTACGCCCGACCGCAAACGATGGAATCAATATTCGACCACCTCGAGCCGCCGTCTCGCGAACTACAGTTGCCAGCTCCGCACGAGCGTTAGCTGTCGATTCATGATCACGGTTGCCGTACGTCGACTCCATGATCACCGCATCCGCGCCGGTCGGAATCACCGGGTCGCGAATAATGGATAGTCCGGGACGCCCAATATCCCCCGAAAAAACCAGCCGCTTGGTCGATCCGTTCTCGGTAATGTCCAGAAGCACCGACGCCGAACCCAAAATATGGCCCGCATCGATGTAGGTGCACCTCACCCCCGACACCACATCGAAGGTCTTGTTGTAGGGGATGCCTACCATCAGCTCCTGAGTGCGAACAGCGTCCCGCATCGTGTAGAGTGGCTCAACGAATTCTTTATGATTCTTGGCCAGATGTTTGGCGTCGCTCTCCTGGATGTGCGCCGAATCCGCCAGCATTACCGCGCACAAGTCTCGCGTCGCAGCGGTCGCGAAAATCGTCCCGGAGTAGCCCATCCTCACCAGATATGGCAGGCGACCTGAATGGTCGATGTGAGCATGCGACAGCACAACGGCGTCAATCTCCCCCACATCCACGGGAAGTGTCTTGTTCTTCGCCGCAGATTCACTCCGCTTCCCCTGGAACATCCCACAGTCGAGAATCACAACTTTCCCATTCACGCGAAGGATATGGCACGACCCGGTTACCTCGCGCGCCGCACCATAGAACTCTATTTCCATATTAGTATCAGATTGTTACTATATTGATGGGAAATTCAGGACCGCACTTCGAGTGACATCTCAACCTTCAGCTGATCGACAGAATATCAAAACCAATTGCTCGCCCCGCTGGCTGATAAGCGTTGGCTCCCAGCCGCCACGGCTGCGTTCGTTCAATAGATCGGTCAGCGTATCTTCATTCTCACGCGTGTGGCGCGTAAGCTTGACCATAACGGCTTGATATTCTTTCATAGGATTATATGGAGTT
Organism: Gemmatimonadaceae bacterium; assembly: GCA_039924325.1. GTDB lineage: Bacteria > Gemmatimonadota > Gemmatimonadetes > Gemmatimonadales > Gemmatimonadaceae > Fen-1247. The sequence goes on along the minus strand of JBDTAZ010000018.1, from coordinate 2,058 downwards.
CCCGAACCTAACTATTATCCGCCACCCGCTCGTTCTCCACAAGCTGACCTTGCTGAGGGATCGTCGGACACCCACCAAGATATTCAAGGAATTGGTGGACGAAATCGCAACGTTGATGGCTTACGAGGCCACCAAGGATCTGGCTGTCGAACCCCGCAGTGTGGATACGCCGTTGGAGCATGCCACCGGCCATCACATCAGCGGAAAGAAGCTGACGCTGGTTCCGATATTACGCGCTGGTCTCGGAATGGTGGAGGGCGTGCTGCGACTCGTTCCATCGGCTCGGGTCGGTCACATCGGACTCTATCGCGATCATGAGACGCTCCAGCCGGTCGATTACTACTTCAAGATTCCCGGTGACGCCGCTGAACGCGATTTCTTCGTGCTCGATCCAATGCTCGCGACGGGCGGAAGCGCGGCAGCTGCAGTCACGTCGCTCAAGCGCACCGGCGCCAACCGCATTCGCTTCCTGTGCCTGGTCGCCGCTCCCGAAGGCGTTCAGAAACTTCTGGATACACACCCAGACGTCCAGATATACGCCGCGTCCCTGGATCGTGAGTTGAACTCGGTTGGCTACATACTACCAGGCTTGGGTGACGCCGGAGACAGACTTTTCGGAACCCGATAGCCCTGGTTCAGGCGAACCCGTAAACCGCGTTGGGTTGATGGTCGCCTATACAAACCACTCGCGCGGATCAGTCTGCTGCCGACTGGCAGCATCGACTATCCATTCCTGGACCTCGGAATCGACGACCTCATCGGCTACCAGATCAAACCACGCGTTCGCTTGAGTCAGATCACCAATACGACGCCACAGTTCGCCAACCAGATACGCCAGGACTGCCCGGTCGCCTCTTGGGACGGAATCGTAAAATTCCAACGCCTCCTCGAACGACCACGCCGCCAGTCTCCGGAAATATCGCTCGGCCTCCACGTCTCCTTCATCCACACAGCACCAGGCGGCCCGAAGCCAGAGATCTCCGATGTGTCGCGGATCCGCACCTTGCCATTCGGCGACCTTTGCAGCCGCTTCGTATTTTTCCGAACCGGTGGCAACACTCTGCGCACGGGGCGATAGTTCACTCCAGACGCGCTCTCTTACTTGCGGACTGATGTCTGTCTGATCGGTAAAATCCTGCTCTGCGCCCGAATAGCCACAACGGTCGCACATATGCACCTGATATGCCCACGGTTGCGCTCCAGCAGCGCGCTCGTGAAAGTCTGTCCGTTTCCCGCCGAACCAGTTCGTAGACACGACCGTCTGTGACGGAAATTCGTGGCTGCACGATGGACACCGAAGCTCGATCTTGCGCAACGCAGTCATGAACTCTCCTTTTGCCTCTTTCTCACCCTATGGGAATTTCTGTGCCACGCCGCCAGTTTAGCTGGTGCCTCCTTCGTCCGGCGCTCCGCAACGCCAGCGCCGGACGCATAGTCAGACGGTTCCTCAGATCAGGAAATTCGGATCAGTTCGCCGTTGACTCTTGTAGTGCATTTGCGAACGCGGTATTTTCTTGGCGCCGATGCTGATCAACTTGCTCCCCGATTTTTTCGCCGTTATTGACAGCACAGATCGCGTCGCCGCGTACATGCGCTACTTCGAAGCGCATCGCCGAATTCTCGAATCGTACTGGACCAATTACGTCCTCGATCCCGAAGGGCCGCACTTCCAGGAAGTAGTTCGCGCGACCACTCACGCCAACCGCGACGACTTGCGTGCCATGCTCGCGCGCATCGACGTCGTCGCCCTCGCGAGATTGGCCGAGACCGAAAGTCGCCGGGTTCTGGATGCCGACGTCGATACCGACGTCGTTTTGATGGTAGGTGTCGGCGCAGCGAACGCCGGCGAGCTTGTCGTCGGCGGCCGCGGAATGGCCTTCATTGCACTCGAGCACTTTACGGGGCAGACGAATCCCGAGACGAGCGCGCTGGGCCTCGAACCAGAACTGATTCCGCTCTGGCTGGCCCACGAAATAGCGCACGCAGTCCGATACACCTCTCCCACCAGCCACAGCGAGATGCGAGAGTTGATCGCCGAAGCAGGTGGCAACTACGATT
>JBDTAZ010000017.1:0-2917 GCA_039924325.1 Gemmatimonadaceae bacterium | reverse complement strand
AGCTGGATCGACAGTCACGTCACGCTGGAGAAACAGATTCTGTCGCGTGAACGCTCACTGGGAATGACACCAGTGCTGCAAGGATTCACCGGACACGTGCCGCAGTCTATCACGCAGGTAATTCCCGGAACGAAGATTCATCAAACCGGAGACTGGTCCGCCGGCTTCTCCGGCACCTGGTTCCTGGATCCGCAGGATTCGCTGTTCCAGCGGATGGGGCGAAAGTTCATCGAGAAGCAGACCGAACTATTCGGAACAGATCACCTGTACGCCGCCGATCCGTTCAACGAGATCGATCCACCGTCGAACGACTCGACGTTTCTAGCCGAGATGGGTGGCGCGATTTACAACGGCATGCGCTCGTCCGACACGAGCGCGACGTGGGTGATTCAGGCGTGGTTCCTCGTGTACGGCAAGAAGTTCTGGCAGGAGCCGCAAGCCGAGGCGTTGTTGGGTGCGGTGCCGGATGATCACATGTTGGTGCTGGATTTATGGGGCGACAGATCACCAGGATGGAAGGTGCGGCACGCGTTCTACGGCAAGCCGTGGATCTGGAATGTGTTGTACAATTTTGGCGGCAAGGTGAGTGTGAACGGTGATCTCCCGCAGATTGCCGCGAATCTGGATACAGCCATTCGCAGTCCCGACAAGGGGCGCATGGAAGGCCTGGGAATGACGATGGAGGGACTGGGCACGAACCCAATCGTTCCCGACTTCGTTTTTGATCAGGTATGGCGCGACACTGTGCCAGACGTGAATGCGTGGACGCGTAGTTACATAACGCGCAGGTACGGACGTTACAACGCATCGGCGTGGAGCGCGTGGCAGATGCTGCTCGCAACTGCGTTCCGTTCGTCGGCGCAGACCGGGAATTTTCTGGGTGAGCGACCGCAGTTCTATGTGAAGGGCCGTGCATATCGGACCGAACCGATTTCGCCGTACGATGAGCGCATTGTGGCGCGCGCGCTGGATTCACTGTTGGCGGCTGCACCCGCGCTGGGCGGGAACGATGCGTATCGCTACGATGTTGTAAACCTGACGCGTCAGGTACTCGGACAGCTCGGGCTACCGTTGGTGAATGAGTTGCAAGCGGCGTATGACGAAAAGAATCATGCGAAGCTGATCGCAACCGAAGCACAGATCGAGTCGCTGTTGCGCGATCTGGATACGCTGGTTGGCACGAGGCAGGAGTTTCTGCTCGGGCGCTGGATTGCCGACGCGAAGCGTTGGGGAACGACGGACGAGGAGCGGCGGTTGTACGAGTGGAACGCGCGCAACATCATCACGCTCTGGGGCAACAAGTGCACGGAGGGACAGAACGACGACCTGAACCTGTACGCGTTCAAGGAGTGGGAGGGAATGTTCACCGGATACTTCCTGCCGCGATGGGAGGCGTTCTTCAAGGATCTGAACGCGTCGCTGGAAAGTGGCAAGCCGTTTGGCAGGACGCCGTTTGCCGGCGCTTCGTGTGAGTGGGAACAGAAATGGTCGCATGCGACGACGCCGACGTTCAGAACGGAGCCGGTGGGTGACGCCGTCGCGACTGCGGAGCGATTGGTGAATAAGTGGCGGCGTTGACCAAAGCTCCCGCGCTACGCGTTCACACCCGCACGTCAACCACCGGCGTCCCCGGTACCGACCTCGCGTAATCAATGATCAACTTGTCCGCGGTTACGAGCGGGATGTTGTTAATCTGCGCCGATGCGATGAGCATTCGGTCCGCGGGATCGTTGTGCGCCGTTCCTGATAGCCGAGTGCTGAGCAATAACACGTCACGCTCCAGCGGAAGAAATCGAATCCCCGGAGCACGCTCGGCGCGCTGAAGCCAGATCGCGGCATCGACAGAGAGGGTGAGCTTTTTCTTCGCTGCCTTTACCGCGACTTCCCAATACGAGATATCCGACACGCGCAGTCCCGACGTGCTTCCCACTCGATCGAGCAGCGAGACCACGCTCGGCGACAGATGCATGGCGTCGCCAGTGAGGTGCCATATCCAGACGTGTGTGTCGAGCAACAGCGGACCGTCGTAGCTATCAAGATCAGTCGCGCGCCAGATTTTGGCTGCAGGTGCTACCGGCGAAGAATTGAGCGCGGCTCCCCTTTTCTTGCGCGCGGATTTGGTGGGGCTCATTGCTCGTCGCCCCACGCGTCGAAATCCGGTGCAACAATATCAGTCGCCGCCAGCACGGTCCCACTCATGAATCCGAAAGCGCTCGGTGTCGCAACATCAGCGGGTACGATTCGCGCGACTGGTTCGCCGTACTTGGTGACGATGAGTTCAACATCCGTGTCGCGAACATCGTCGAGTAGTTGCAGACAGGTGTCCTTGAAAACACCGGCCTTCACTTCCATGACTGTGTGCGTCTTTATGGAAGTCGAAGCGACCGGGTAGCCGCGCGACTTGGCGGGATGTTTGTTCGTCATGGCTCGTCCAATGTGGCTGTATGTTTATAGCTATAGCCACAAATATACGGCCACATGTGGTATCGAACAACTAACCAGCCAGGATCACTTACCCCCACCCTTCACGCGCGCTCGAAGCTCGGTTCCGAATCCGTATACCACGTCGTATTCCAGCGTTCCAGCACCGCGGATCATCAGGAAGCGCGTTCCGTCGGGCGAGACATCGTAGTTGGCGTGTGGCGACAATGCGAAAGCGTAGTCGTCCGCGAAGAGATTCGCTCGACTGGTAACGGCGAACCCGTTGGTGTTCGAGACCGACGCGGCGACGAGGTGCTTGCCGTCGCGGTAAAAGAGACGTCGCCCGTCGCGAGACCAGATTGGCTCTGATCCTCCGCTGGTGGATACTTGCACCTGACCACCGGGACCCGGGAACGGTTGCACCACGACCTGCGACGCACCGGATGCATCGGTTACGTACGCAATCCACTTCCCGTCGGGCGACACGCGCGCCTGT
>JBDTAZ010000016.1:0-40969 GCA_039924325.1 Gemmatimonadaceae bacterium | reverse complement strand
GGATCCGTATCATTCTTTGGCTTGGGCGAGATGCTGATATTCATGGCGATCCTCGTCGTTGGCTTCGTGTACGTGTGGAAGAAAGGAGCACTTAGATGGGATTGATCGCTCGCCCGGATTCGGCACTCAGCCGCGTCGAGTACGACCCGCAGTCGCAGGACGGCTGGGTCACGACACGACTCGACTTTCTCGTCAATTGGGGCCGAGCCAATTCACTGTGGCCGATGCCGTTCGGAACTGCCTGCTGCGCTATCGAGTTCATGGCGACCGCCGCGGCAGATTTCGACCTGGCACGCTTCGGAATGGAACGGATGTCATTTTCTCCTCGTCAGTCCGACGTTCTGATTTGCGCCGGCCGAGTACCGTTCAAGCTCGCTCCAATCATCCGCCGCATCTGGCAGCAGATGGCGCAGCCAAAGTGGTCGATCGCGATGGGTGCATGCGCTTCAACCGGCAACATGTTCGATACCTACGCAGTGGTGCAGGGAATCGACACGATTATTCCGGTCGACGTGTACGTGCCCGGATGCCCACCGCGTCCGGAAGGACTGCTGTACGGTATTCAGATGCTCCAGAAGAAAGTCATGAACGAGCGCATGTCGGACCGTAGGCTTCGCGATGAAATGGAGCCCGATCCCACGACTCAGCTGTACATCCCGCCGTCGGCAATCGATGAAATTTCGGAGCCGTTCGGCAATTCGATCAATCAGACACGCTCCACGCCGTGACCGATCAACTCGACACGTTCAAAATCGTCTCGGTGGGTAGAGCACTCACCGATGCTGCCCAGCCGGCGACTCCAAAAAAGGTGCAGCACCGCGGCGGTGAGGCCAATCCATCGGCCGCGGCTCTCAAGCAACAGTTCGGCGATGCAGTCATCAGGTCCGCAGTAGTCTGGGGCGAGACCACGGTCTTCGTTGCACGCGGACGCGTAGGCGAAATCATTCGCTGGCTGCATGACGATCCGTCACAGCAGTACGATTATCTGGCCGATGTCACCGCAGTCGAGTACAGGGAAACCGAGACCCCGATCGAAGTGGTCTGGCATCTCCGGTCGCTGCCGTATCGCCGTTTCCTCCGCATCAAGACTGAACTGGAAAAGGGCTCGCCGCTGGAAGTAGACAGCGTGTGGGGCATATACCACGGTGCGGACTGGCTCGAGCGGGAATGTTACGACATGTTCGGCATCACATTCATCGGCCATCCTGATCTGCGCAGACTCCTTATGTGGGAGCAGTACAAGGAAGGGTATCCGTTGCGCAAGGATTTCCCGCTCCGCGGTCGTTTCAGTCGCTCGGAGCAGCTGCGCCAGGCACTCGCCGCGAACCCGGAGTCACGCTACTCGATGGAAGAGCTGACTGTCGCCGAAGCGTTCACCGAAATTCCCGATGACATGCGCCGCCGGCTCGCGTCTGGTGAAAGGACCGGGGAGTAGAATCATGGCTACCAAAACCAGAACGATCGAGGTGGAGCTTTCCACCAGCGGACTTGATGCGTCAGGCAAGCCGCAACGTGTTCCCATAGTTACAAATGATGGCGGGACCGCGATAGCGTTCGAAGAACCGCTTGCGCTCGAGCCGGATCTCGACGGTGAGCACATGCTCATCAATCTTGGGCCGCAGCATCCAGCGACGCACGGCGTGCTACGCCTTGTTCTCGAGCTCGACGGCGAGACCGTAGTACGGTGCATTCCGCACATCGGATATCTACACTGCGGTTTCGAGAAGACCGGCGAGTATCGTCAGTACAACCAGATCATCCCGTGGACGGATCGCGAGGACTACCTGAACGCGCCGGGAAACAATGTCGCGTTCGCGCTCGGCGCGGAGCGGCTGTTCGGCATCGACATCACCGAGCGATGCACCGTTTTGCGCGTGATTGCGTGCGAGCTGTCTCGCATGATGTCGCATCTCGTATGGCTCGGCACGACTTCCATTGATATCGGCGCTTACACGCCGTTTCTCTGGTCTTTCCATCAGCGTGAACGCATTTACCAGCTTCTCGAGGCCTGGACAGGTGCGCGACTCACAACTTCGGTAACGCGCGTCGGTGGGATGATGGCCGACATTCCAGACGGCTGGACCGACAATCTGCGCGCTTTCCTCGATGGATTCATCAAGGTGCTCGATGACGTTGATGTGCTCCTCACGCGAAACGCGATCTGGGTCGGGCGCACCGTTGGGCTCGGCGTGATGACCCCGGAAGAGGCGGTGAACTACGGACTCTCCGGTTGCATGCTTCGCGCGTCTGGCGTCTCGTACGATGTTCGGAAAGACTTTCCGTACCTCGATTACGAGACCTACGACTTCGAAGTGCCCGTCGGTGTGAATGGTGACGTGTACGACCGGTATCTCGTTCGCATGGAAGAGATGCGCCAATCAAACCGTATTCTGTATCAGGCTCTCGACCGACTGCCCGACGGCCCGATCAATGTCGATGATGCACGCGTCATCCTGCCGTCAAAGAAGGATTCGACGAGCGGGATGGAATCGATGATCCATCACTTCAAGCAGGTAATGGAAGGCCCGCGCCCGCCCGTAGGCGAGGCATACGTGGCTGTCGAGAGTCCGCGCGGAGAGAAGGGCTATTACATGGTCTCTGACGGTTCGGCCAAGCCGGTAAGATGGCGAATCCGTCCGCCGTCCTTCGTCAATCTGTCCGCCATTCCGAAGATGGTCGAAGGTCATCTTCTATCAGACGTAATTGCAATCAATGCAAGCATAGACGTGGTACTGGGAGAGATCGACCGATGACCGCGGCAATCCACGAGCACGAAACGCCATACCAGCCGGTGTTTGTTGGCGAGCGACGCAAGGAGCTCGATGCGTTGTTCCCACTGTATCCGACCACGATGGCATGCATCCTTCCTGCACTCTGGATGGTACAGGAGGATCGCGGCTGGATCAGCGACGAGGCGATGGCCGAAGTCGCACAGGTTCTGGAGTTGACGCCTGCGTACGTAAAGGGTGTCGTGACGTTCTACACGATGTACAACCAGCATCCGGTGGGTAAGTACCTGGTGCAGGTGTGCACTACAACGCCGTGCAATATCTGCGGTGCGGAAGATGTCGTCGCGGCAATCCTCGAACACACAGGATGCACAGACCTCGGAATAACATCGGCCGACGGAAGATTCACTGTCATCGAAGTCGAGTGCCTTGGTGCGTGCGGCTTCGCGACACCAGTAATGATCAACGAGGAAGTGGTGGAGTCTGTGACGGCTGCTCGCGTTCCTGAAATTCTCGCGGGGCTCAAATAATGGGATATCCGCAACCTTCGCACGAGCGCGAAACTCCGGTTCTCTCCAAGTACTTCGGTGACCGGGAAGCAACGTCGCTCGACGGATGGCGCAAGCGCGGCGGCTATGAAGGATTGAGAAAGGCGCTATCGATGACGCCGAGTGAGATTGTCGAAATCGTGAAAGCTTCCGGGCTTCGCGGTCGCGGCGGCGCCGGCTTTCCGACAGGAATCAAATGGTCCTTCATGAAGCCGGGCGATGGAAAGCCGCACTACCTGTGCTGCAACGCCGATGAATCGGAACCCGGCACGTTCAAGGATCGCGAGATCATGCGCTGGACTCCGCACGCGCTTGTCGAAGGCTGCGCGCTCGGCGCGTATGCGATTGGCGCCGAGACAGCGTACGTGTACATTCGCGGCGAGTTTACGGAGCCACTTGCACGCATGCGGGACGCAGTTCGCGAGGCGTACGCTGCAGGAATCCTCGGGACCAACTCGATGGGTACCGGCAAGCGCATCGATGTTGTAATTCACAAGGGAGCTGGTGCCTACATCTGCGGTGAAGAAACCGCGATGATGAATTCCATCGAAGGCCGACGCGGTAATCCACGTATCAAGCCACCGTTTCCAGCGGTCTCGGGAGTCTTCGCGCAACCGACGACGATCAACAACGTCGAGACTCTTGCAGCGGTGCCTCACATTCTTGTGCACGGCGCCGACTGGTACAAGGCGATGTCGCTTTCCAGTCCGAAGAGCACCGGCTCAAAGCTCTTCTCTGTGTGCGGCAACATCGCGCGACCGGGAAACTACGAAGTTACGCTCGGCTTTCCATTCAAGGATTTCCTGTACGATCTGTGTGGCGGACCGCTTCCGGGTCGCACGTTCAAGGCAGTCGTGCCGGGCGGGATTTCCGTGCCAATCCAGACAATGGAAGAAGCCGAAGCCACCAAGATGGACTACGAAGGATTCGTCGAACAGGGCTCGATGCTTGGCTCTGGTGGCGTGATCGTGTTTGACGATCAGCAGAACATGGTCAAGCAGATCGCGCGCGCAGCGAGATTCTTCGCGCACGAAAGCTGCGCCCAGTGCACGCAATGCCGAGAAGGTACTGCGTGGACAACCAGGATCATGGAACGCATCCGTGATGGCGAGGGAACACACGAAGACCTCGACACGCTCTTCAGTATCGCAGACAACATGACCGGCAAGACGATTTGCGTACTCAGCGACTCGTGCGCCGTACCAGTGGTGTCCGGCATCAACAAGTTCCGGTCGGAGTTTGAAGCCTTGATCAAGAAGCCCAAGTTCCACCCCGTGACAGCGGCGGTGGCTTAGATGGCGACAGCCGCCGAACCAACGACCGCCGTCGCGCAGCCCAAAATGGTGAACCTCACTATCGAAGGACGCCCCGTCTCGGTTCCCGAGGGAACCTCGATCCTCGAGGCCGGCAAGCGCGCAGGGGTACTGATACCGCACTATTGCTATCACCCGGGTCTCTCGATCGCGGGTAATTGCCGCATGTGCCTTGTTGAAGTCGAGAAGGCACCCAAACTAGCTCCATCCTGCGCGACGGCCGTCGCCGAAGGCCAGGTCGTTCACATCTATACGGAAAAGGCACTGGAAGCGCGCAAGGGCGTGCTCGAGATGCTGCTCATAAACCATCCGCTCGATTGTCCGATCTGCGATAAATCCGGCGAATGCGAGCTGCAGGACTTCACGTATCAGGAAGGACCAGCCAAGTCTCGCCTGCGTGATCCGAAACGGTTTAATCCGATCGAGGATTTTGGCGGAGACGTGCTGTACACGACGAATCGTTGCATCCTTTGCACGCGATGCGTTCGCTTCATGGATGAAATCGCGCAGGACACCGTGCTGAACGTGAGCGAACGTGGCGACCGCGCGTTGATCGGCAAGTTTGAAGGCAAGGAGCTGACCCACGTGTGGGCCGGTAACGTGATCGATCTCTGCCCGGTTGGCGCGCTCCTCTCCAAGGACTCGTTGAACAAGGCGAGGTCGTGGGAACTCGATCACGCACCTTCGATTTGCACGGGTTGCAGTCAGGGTTGCAACATCTCGATCGACACGCGCGACAATACTGTCATCCGGTTGCGGCCGCGGCCGAATGAAGAAGTCAACAACTACTTCATGTGCGACGTCGGGCGGCTTGACTATCGCTGGATCAACCGCCAGGACCGTATCGAAGTCCCGCTGGTTCGTCGCGGTGAGACACTCGCCGCATCGGATTGGGATGTTGCCATTCCGGCGGCTGCGGCGCTGCTCGACGGCAAGCGGGTATTCGTCGCTGCATCTCCAAATCTGTCAAACGAAACGCTCCATCTGCTCGCAAAACTTGTGGTGAGTGCCGGTGGTTCGGGCGCGTTCACAATCCGCACCGGGCCCGAAGCTCCGCTGCCCGGTGTCAAGGATCTGAGCCTTCGCGCAGATCGTGCCGCCAATGGCACTGGCGCCGAACTGCTCGGATTCAAGCGGACCACTTCTCCACTCGACGGACTCGCAAAGGGTGATGTACTCGTCGTGGCTGACGCTGATCTCTCAGCGGCAACTGGCGATCAACTGGCGCTTCCGAGCGCGATACTCGTGATCGGTACAACCTTGCCCGAGAATCTTCGCAGCGCGAGCGTGGTGCTTCCAATCGCAAATTACGCAGAAGAGGATGGGACATTCACCAACCTCAGGGGCAGGGTGCAGCGCTTCTCGCAGGCGAAAGCAGCTCCCGGCATGGCGCGCCCAAGCTGGTGGGTCGTCGGCGACATTCTCGCCGCGCTCGGCAAGGGCGACGCCTTCTATTTGGCGAGCGAAGTTTTCGCGGCCATGGCGGGTGATGTATCAGCATTCGCGGGAATGAATTATGACGGACTCGGCATGCGCGGCGCAGTTGTTGGCGGAGGTGCAAGGTGATGCCACTTCATCCGCTGCTTCAGGTTGTTGATCCGCAGGCGCCGATTACGGGCTACACGACCTTCATAATCTTTTCAATTATCAAGCTCATCCTCGTCTTCACCAATTACATGGTGGCGGCGGCGCTCCTCACGCTCGCAGAACGCAAGATTTCCGCTTGGATCCAGGGACGGCGCGGTCCGAATCGGGTCGGCGGTCGTGGCGGTTGGTTGCAGCCCGCCGCAGACGGGATCAAGAATTTCATGAAGGAAGAGACCGAACCGGGCAACGCGTCGCAGCCACTGTTCAGCATGGCGCCGGCCCTGGCGTTCATCCCGGCGATGATTGTTTGGAGCGTCATCCCATTCGCTTCGCCGCTTCCAACACGGTGGGGCCGAGTGGACATGGTAGTCGCGGATCTTCCCGTCGGGTTCCTTTTCATCCTCGCGATTGCATCGCTCGGGGTGTACGGAATCGTGCTGGCTGGATGGGCTTCCAATAACAAGTATTCGTTCCTTGGCGGCTTGAGATCCAGCGCGCAGATGGTGTCTTACGAAGTAGCGCTGGGCATGTCGACAATTCCGGTGATCCTTCTCGCCGGCAACGTGACGATGAGCCAGATCATCCGGCAGCAGTCGCACAGTATGTGGAACGTGTTCAACCTCACGGTTGCGTTCTTGATATTCTTTGTGGCGTCGATGGCTGAGACGAATCGAGTGCCGTTCGATTTGCCTGAGGCCGAGTCGGAACTCGTTGCGGGATACCACACCGAGTACAGCGCAATGAAGTTCTCACTGTTCTTCATTGCGGAGTACGCCAACATCGTCACATCGAGTGCCCTGATGGCGACGTTGTTTCTGGGTGGTTGGGACATCCCGTTCACTGGTTGGGACAACGCGGCGCCATTCACAGTTCTCAAGACGCTGCTGACGCTCGGCTGCTTCCTCACGAAGACCGGGTTCTTCATCTTCGTCTTCATCTGGATCCGTTGGACCGTTCCTCGCTTCCGTTACGACCAGCTGATGTCACTCGGGTGGCGGGTAATGATTCCGGTGGCGCTGGGATATATAGTGTTGATCGCATCGACCCTTCTAGTGCTCCAGGCTATCGGCGTGCAGCCGGGCCCGGTGCACAGCTTCGTTCTGCTGGCTGAAAATATCTGCGCGTTGTTGCTGTTCTTCGTGATGATTGACGAAGGACGGATCATAAGTCCGGCATACCGTCGAGCCAGGGAGCAACGAATAGTTCGACTCCGCAGGCGCAGCGCGTTGCCGCCGGCTACAGAAGGAGTGGGCAAGTAATGGCAATCACAGTCAAGCGCGTCGGCCGTCCGGTGGTTGAGGCCAGCTATTTGAAGGCCACGCTTCAGGGCATGGGCCGAACATTAAAGTACATGTTCGAGCCGAAGATCACGATCGAGTATCCGGAGCAGCGTTGGGAGCTATCGCCGCGTTGGCGTGGTACGCATCGCATGCTGACCAAGGAAGACGGAAAGGCTCGTTGCGTCGCGTGCGGCCTGTGCCCGAGCATCTGTCCGTCCAACTGCATCAAGCTGGTGCCCGGTGAGGACGAGAACGGGAATCGTTATCCGCTCGTGTTCGAGATCGACGAATTCCGTTGCATCTTCTGTGGCTACTGCCAGGAAGTCTGCCCGGAAGATGCGATCCACGTTGGCCAGCACTACGAAAATTCGGAATACAGCCGCGAAGGCCATGTGTACGACCTCGAGCGGTTGATGGCGCAGACTCACCCGGTTTCCACTCTGTGGGATGCCACCGATCCAAAGGGCGAGTAACGATGGATAATTACGGACTGTTTTATCAGTTCCATTTCTACCTGTTCGGAATTATCGCCATAGTTGCGGCGGTAACGTTTGTTACGCGAAAGAGCCCGGTTGCGGCAGCGATGTGGCTCGTCGTCGTCATGTTCTGCCTGGCAGCTGAATACGTAATGCTCGACGCACAGTTCATTGCCGCGATGCAGGTGCTGCTCTACGCCGGCGCCATCATGGTGATCTTCCTGTTCGTAATCATGCTGCTGAATCTTGGTGAGGCTGCCGATATCGCGGACGTCCGCGGCATATGGGGGAAATTGTTGGCCGGGTTCGTCGGACTCGTGTTGCTCGCCGAGATCGGCATTTTGACACGAACCGGCATCCCGAGCGGCAAGTTCGTTGTTGGCCGCGACTATCTCGGGCTGCAACTGGCCAAGTACGGCGCGGTTGGCGCTGTGGCCAAACCTCTGTACCAGGATTATTCACTCGCCTTTGAGCTGACTAGCGTGCTGCTGCTCGTTGCGATTTCCGGCGCGGTAATACTTGGGCGCAAGGAGTCAACAAGTGCTCGCTGAATCGCTGGGGCTTTCTGCGATACTGTTCGCGATCGGCGTGATCGGCGTTCTGACCCGCCGCAACGCGATCATAATATTTCTATGCGTCGAGTTGATGCTCAACGCTGTGAACCTCACTTTTGTGGCGCTTTCCCGTTACTACGGGATGGGCGGGCAGGTGTTCGTGCTCTTCGTGATGACTGTCGCTGCGGCTGAAGCCGCTGTTGGGCTGGCAATCATTATATCGATCTTCCGTCACAAGCAGACGGTCGACCTTCGCAACATCAACGTGATGAAAGGGTGATACAAGCTCAAAGCATGGCTGTCTCGGGCGTGCATCCGCTCGCCGCGACTATCGCGGCGTGGATGTGGTTGCTGCCGGTATTTCCGCTGCTCGGCTTCATCATCAATGGTGCCCTCAGCATAGTTTCTCGCGCGCACATCGGGCCCGCCGACCCGGACATGGGGCACGGTGGTCACGAAGATTCGACGAGTAGTGACGCACACGCGGTAACCAGTCACGGCGATTCGCATCCCGTTGGCAAGCCGCGTTTTTCGGGTATCGTGAGCATCGTGGGGCCCGGCGTGATCTTCCTGTCGTTCCTGCTCGCTGCCGGAATGTTCTTCGCAATGCGCGGCGTGGATATGGCGACGCCGTTCGTGCAGAAGTATTGGAGCTGGATGCCAGTCGGCGATCTCAACATCGATTTCGCCTTCCAGCTGGACCAGTTATCGATGGTGATGGTGCTGATCGTGACCGGCGTGAGTACGCTGATTCATATCTTCAGCGTCGGATACATGGGCGACGACGAAGGCTACGCGCGGTTCTTCTCGTATCTCAATCTGTTCGTCTTCTTCATGCTGTTGTTGGTTCTGGCCAACAACTACGCCCTGCTGTATGTAGGCTGGGAAGGCGTGTCGCTCTGTTCGTATCTGCTGGTCGGATTCTGGTTCCAGGACAAGGTGAACGCAGACGCAGGCAAGAAGGCGTTCCTCGTGAATCGCATCGGTGACGTGGGGTTGCTTATCGGCATGTTCCTGCTCTTTGCCAATCTCGGATCGCTGGATTTCACCACTCTTCAGGCTAGCGCCGGTTCACTGCAGGTCGGCGGCGCGCTGGTCACCACCATTTGCCTGTTCTTCTTCTTTGGCTGCACCGGCAAGAGCGCACAGCTTCCATTGTATGTGTGGCTTCCCGATGCCATGGCGGGCCCAACGCCAGTTTCCGCCCTCATCCACGCCGCGACCATGGTCACGGCTGGCGTTTATCTTATCGTCCGCAGCTCGTTCCTCTTCTCGATGGCGCCTGTCGCATCGATCACTGTGGCTGTCGTCGGCGCAATCACCGCGCTGTTTGCGGCGACAATTGCGATCAAGCAGTGGGACATCAAGAAGGTGCTTGCGTATTCCACCGTCTCGCAGCTCGGCTACATGTTCATCGGCGTCGGCGTCGGAGCTTATTCGGCCGGCATTTTCCACCTTGCCACGCACGCCTTCTTCAAGGGACTTCTATTCCTTGGTGCTGGCTCCGTGATCTACACGATGCACGCCGCATATCACCACAGTGGCAACCATTCGGACGCGCAGGACATGCGGAACATGGGCGGCCTGCGCAAGGCGATGCCTGTCACGTGGGTCATGATGTGGATTGCCACCCTCGCAATTTCAGGTGTTCCTCCTTTCGCCGGTTTCTTCTCCAAGGATTCGATACTCGGCGCGGCGTTCGAGCATTCGAATGACTCGATACTGAGCGGCGCGACCTGGCTTGGAATGTCGGGACATACGGTGTTGCTCGGTGTCTACGTGTTCGGTCTCGCAGCGGCGCTCCTAACTGCTGTGTACATGACGCGCCTGATGCTGTACACCTTCCACGGCCCGAGCCGCGCGACGCAGGCAGAGCAGCATGCCATGCACGAACCACCGTGGACAATGACGGGACCGATCGTCGTCCTCGGCATACTGAGTCTCGCTGGCGGCTGGCTGAACCTGCCTTCCGTTGCCTCCTTCCTGGGGCCCGCTGGCGGACTCGACAGGTGGTTGAATCCTGTCGTTGGTGGGGCAACACTCGCGATGACCAACGGTACCGCGGTCGAAGCGTCTCACGGCACCGAGCTGGCTTTGATCGGTATTGCCGTTTTGATCGCGATCGCCGGTATTACAATCGCGTTCCTCGCACTGAAGCCGGCGAAACTTGTGACGAAGGACCAGTCACCGGGCGAGCATGGGTTCGAAAAAGTCCTCGCAGAGAAGTACTATGTTGACGAGATATACGAAGCCGGGATTGTTCATCCGACGTTCGTGACAGCCAAGAACGTGTTGTGGCGCGGCCTGGACGTCGGAATCATCGACAACCTCTTTGTGAACGGCTCGGCCGCTGTTGCGCGTGGTCTCGCGTGGATTGGTGCGCAAATTCAGAATGGCAGCACTGGCGCTTACGCGTGGGGCATCGCGCTTGGCGCCATTGTACTCCTCAGTGTCTTCTCCTTCAGGTAAGACTAGCGAATGACAGATTTCCTCAACGGCATCCACTACAACGCGTGGATCCTTTCGGCTCTGCTGATCATTCCGCTAGTCGGCGCGCTCCTGGTCGGAGCGGACGGCGCAACCCGCGGTAGTCTCGCGGATGCGGACGCAAATGCAGGCACCGCTCGACAGATCACGTTCTGGACGCTTGTTATAGAGTTCGTCGTATCATGTGGGCTCTGGTGGTCGTTCAAGATCGGAATGCCCGGCTGGCAAGCCGGTGTCGATTACGCTTGGATCCCGTCGTGGGGGGCGCGCTTCTCAGTCGGCGTCGACGGCTTATCACTTATGCTCGTGCTGCTCACCACGCTCACGATGCCGCTGGCGATTCTCGGTGGCTGGACTGCGATCAAGAGCAAGATCCACGCTTACCTGGCCGTCCTGCTGATCCTCACGACGGCAATGCTCGGCGTCTTTGTTGCGCGCGATCTGTTCTTGTTCTACGTAATGTGGGAGTTGATGCTCATACCCATGTACCTGATAATCGGTATCTGGGGCGGCCAGCGTCGCATCTACGCAAGTCTCAAATTCTTCATCTACACGACGCTTGGATCGCTGCTCATGCTGGTGGCGATCATCTACCTCGGCGTACACAATCGTGACGCCTTGACCGGGACGCCGAACTTCAGCCTTGATGCGATTATCGCCTCAGGCTCTCTGACACCAACAACGTCTCTCTGGCTCTTTGGCGCGTTCTTTCTCGCGTTCGCGATCAAGGTTCCAATGTTTCCGTTTCACACGTGGCTGCCTGACGCGCATACCGAGGCGCCAACGGCTGGCTCCGTGATACTTGCCGGCATCATGCTCAAGATGGGGACATTCGGATTCCTGCGATTCGCGCTGCCGCTGTTTCCGGGCGCGGCGATGAATCCAACAGTCCGCGCGATAATACTGACGCTGGGCGTTATCGGAATCCTCTATGGAGCGTTGGTTGCATTGGTGCAACCGGACTTCAAGAAGATCGTCGCGTATTCCTCCGTGAGCCACCTTGGCTTCGTCATGCTTGGAATCTTTGCGCTCACCGTCCAGAGTGTTCAGGGCGCGCTGCTGGTAATGATCAATCATGGAATATCAACCGGCGCTCTGTTTCTTCTCGTCGGAATGATTTACGAGCGTCGCCATACCAGAATGCTCTCAGATTACGGTGGAATTGCGCGCGTTGTCCCGCTGTTCGCCGCAGCGCTGACAATTGTCTCGTTCAGCAGCATCGGCTTGCCGGGACTCAACGGATTCGTTGGTGAGTTCCTCGTATTGATTGGGACATTCCGCTCGTACCCGGTGTTTGCAGTCTTCGCGACAACGGGCATCATATTCGCGGCGTGGTACCTGTTGCGCGCCATTCAGAGGGTGATGTTCAACAAACTGGACAAACCGGAGAACGAGCACATTCCGGACTTGAACTGGCGTGAAATTGGACTGCTGACACCGCTGATCGCATGCATGATATGGATCGGCGTATATCCAGCACCAATTCTTCGCCGCATGCAGTCTTCAGCGGAGCAGGTTGTTCGTACGGTTCAGGCAAACGCGGACGGCAGCAATCGGCACGTCTTGACTCTCAAGGGCGGGGAATAGAAAGTGGCGTTCGATCTTTCGCATCCGATGCAGCTGATCGCAGCGCTCGTCCCTGATATCGTCATCATGGTGGGCGGCATGATTCTGATGCTAGTCGCTTCCTGGGGGCCCGAGTCCGCGGAGCGTCAGCGCAGAGTGGGAGTGGCCGCGATAGGTGTGTGCGTCGTCTCGGCGCTCACTATTATCTATTTCATGGCAACGCACGCGAGCGCTGGCGGCGGTGTCATCGCGGTGGACAACTTCCGCTGGATAGTCGATCTGATTCTGCTTGCGGCAACCGCTGGCACAATCGCGCTCATGCTGGACTACAACACCCGCGAGAAGATCCTGCCCGCGGAGGCGCACACGCTGGTGCTATTCTCGACGGCTGGTATGATGATTCTCGCCGCTGCGCGTGATTTGACAATCGTTTTCCTCGGCATCGAGCTGATGTCGATTGCGCTGTACATCCTTACTGGCATGAACCGCCGCAGTGAGAAGTCCGCTGAGGGAGCCATCAAGTACTTTCTCCTCGGCGCGTTTTCGACCGGGTTTCTGCTCTATGGAATTGCGCTTGTCTATGGCGCTACCGGGACTACCAATCTGACCCTGATTGGCGCGCGCATAACTGCCGGTCAGGTTATGTCCACCGCGATGCTATACATCGGAATTGGTCTCCTGTTGATCGGCTTCGCCTTCAAGGTCGCGCTTGCGCCGTTTCACATGTGGGCGCCTGACGTATACGAGGGCGCTCCGACGCCGATCACAGCGTATATGGCCGCTGCGGTCAAGGCAGCTGCGTTTGCGGCCTTCCTGCGCGTCTTTTTTGAAGCTTTCGGTGGCTCGTCCGAGGGATGGCATGTCGCAATTTGGTGGCTCGCTGCGTTTACGATGGTCGTCGGCAATGTCGTTGCGCTCGCATCGAAGAACATCAAGCGGATGCTGGCTTATTCGAGTATCGCGCACGCAGGCTACATCCTGGTGCTACTAGCGACTGGCCAGGCACTCGGCAGCTCCGCATTCCTCTTCTACATAGTCGCATATACGCTCGCGACGTTCGGTGCGTTCGGCGTTGTCGTGGCGCTCGGCCAGGCCGGCGAACCGTATCTGAACATCGACGATTACGCGGGCCTCTGGACTGTTCGCCCGTGGCTGTCCGTTGCGATGGGCGTGTGCATGCTGTCATTGCTCGGCTTCCCGATCTTTGGCGGTGCCGGATTCTTTGCGAAATGGTATGTGCTGCAGGCCGCGCTTCAGTCAGCGGCACCACAGACGCATCTCGCTGTGATCCTCGTCCTCACGAGCGTGATATCGTGCGGGTACTACATGTATGTCGTGCTGGTGATGTTCATGAAGCCGCGTGGCGCAGTCGAGACGGTGAGTGACCCCGCCAGTGTCGGATCAGCTACACGTTGGGTCATCGGCCTTGCAACCGTGATTCTACTCGTGCTTGGCATCTACCCGAACCCTCTGGTCTCGCTGACTCAGCAAGCCGGGTCGTACCTCAAGCCAGCGCAGGTAGCCGGAGTAGTCCACCGGTGAAGCTCGTTCGCGAGATTTTTCGCGAGTACGACATCCGTGGGATCACCGATACTCAGCTAACTCCAGAAGTGGCACGCCTCGTCGGGCGTGCCTTTGCCGCACTGCTCGTCGAACGAGGTATCCACGGTTCCGTTGCCGTCGGCCGTGATAACCGGCCGAGCGGCGAGGGGTTGCACCGCGAACTCGTAGCTGGGTTGTTGGAGAGCGGCGTCGATATCGTCGACATCGGGGTTGTCCCGACACCTGTCGCTTATTGGGCGCAGCACAACCTCGACGTGGTTGCCGGAATCCAGATCACCGGTTCGCACAATCCGCCTGAATACAACGGATTCAAGCTTGGGTTGGGTAGGGCGTCCATCTACGGCGATTCAATTCAGCGGGTCTACGAGATCGGAGCTGCTGGTGTCTTTCCGACCGGGAACGGAAGCATCAGGGAAGAGCCGGTCATCGACCGCTACATCGACGATGTCGTCGGTCGCATTGGCAGGATATCCCGTCCGCTTCGTATCGCTGTTGACGCCGGGAACGGCGCCGGCGCGCTTGTCGCTCCCCAGCTTTTCCAGAAACTCGGCGTTGAAACCACCTGCATGTTCTGCGAAAGCGATGGCACATTCCCGAATCATCACGCAGA
Source organism: Gemmatimonadaceae bacterium (assembly GCA_039924325.1). Lineage (GTDB taxonomy): Bacteria > Gemmatimonadota > Gemmatimonadetes > Gemmatimonadales > Gemmatimonadaceae > Fen-1247. Next base: position 26,256 of record JBDTAZ010000016.1, on the reverse strand, counting down.
CCCGACAGTCCCGGCGAACCTTGAAGACCTTGTCGACGAAATGCGCCACAGTCGATATGATTTTGGTGTTGCGTTCGATGGCGATGCTGACCGAATTGGCGTAATCGAGCAATCGGGTGACATCATCTGGGGAGATTACCTGCTCATTCTCTATGCGCGCGACGTGCTGACGCGCGTGCCCGGCGCACCGATCATTTTCGACGTGAAATGCTCGCAGGCGCTTCCCGAGACCATAGAGAAAGCTGGTGGGGTTCCAGTAATGTGGAAGACCGGCCACTCGCTAATCGAAGAGAAGATGCACGAAATGCAATCGCCGCTTGCTGGCGAGATGTCGGGCCACATGTATTTCGAGGAAGGGTGGTACGGCTTTGACGACGCGCTCTATGGCGCTGCACGTCTGCTACGAATAGTTGCGGATTCCGGAAAGGCAGTGCACGAGTTACTCGCGGATGTCCCACGTTTTGTTTCCACCCCGGAAATCCGTGTCGACTGCGCCGACGACCTCAAGTTCCAGGTTGTGAGCGACGCAGTCAAATACTTCGGGGCGAAGTACAAGACGAACGATGTTGACGGTGTTCGCATTCAGTATCCGGATGGATGGGGACTCATTCGCGCCTCCAACACGCAACCGGTGATTGTGCTGCGTTTTGAGGCGCGCACGAAACCTCAGCTCGATGCGATTCGCGCGGAGATAGAGGGATGGCTCACGCAGCGCGGCGTCCGGATCTAGCGTGACCCGCGGCCAGCGGCTCTCGGCCGGCCTTGGCGTCGCAGGGGCAATTCTCCTGATCGGCCGCGCGGCCGCAGTCATTTACTCGAATCGGGAGTGGTACGTAGATATCGGTGCCGCCTCGGTGTGGAACTCACGCGTTGTGGCTACCACGTGGATCTTCGGCAGCGCGGTTTTCGTCGGAGTGCTTTTTGCGTGGCTGAATGTTTCCGCGGTAAGACGATCCGTAGTCGCGTTGATCGTCCCAAAGCGCCTCGCGAATGTTGAGTTCGGTGAGGAGGTCCCGTCATCGAGGCTTCGCGCGCTCACTGCAGCAGTGAGCTTGGGAATTGCAATCGTCAGCTTCGCTGCGGTTCCGTCGTGGACGACGCTCGCCCTGTGGCGAGCTGACGTAGTCTTCGCGGAAACCGATCCGTACTTCACACTCGACCTGAGTCACTTTGTCAGCTGGCTACCGCTGGAAATAAGCATGTACCAGTGGAGCCTGGCGCTTTTCGCGATAACCGCAATTATTGTTGTCGCGCTGTACGCACTCACTCCGAGCCTTAACTGGGACCAGCACGGCCTGCGTATCACGCCTTACGTGCGACGTCACATGAGCGTGCTCGGCGCAATCCTGCTGCTGTTCGCGGCGTGGGGATTCCGGCTCGACGGGTTTCGCGAGTTGATCGAAGGCAGCGGAGTCAATGGACTGCTTACACGTACGGATCACGTCTGGCTGATTCCGACGTATCTGGCCCTGTCGCTCGTAAGCATAGGGGCCGCAGTGGTTCTGCTTGTCGCGGGATGGATGGGCCAGATAACGACAGCTCTTGCCAGCATAAGCGTCGTGATCGTCGGAGCGATTGGATCGCAGGTCGCGGGCCCCTGGCTTTCCGCGCGCATCGCCGCCGACCCGGCAAACGCGAAGGCGGAACGTCCATACACGGAAACGCGTAGCGGGTTCAATTCCCGCGCGTTTCCTATCGAGCCCGCTGCGCCATCCGTCCGGTTTATTGCGGACTCGGCGCTGCTAGCCAACGCTGGCGAGGTTGCGCTTCGCGGCGCGCTCCCGAACATAGTGTATCCCAACGCGGCAGGTGACGCGGTCTTTAGGGATGCGACCGGAATCATTCGTGCCCCGCGACTTGGCAACGGCCTCGCGCGCCTGATGCATGCATGGTCCGAGCAGAATCCGCACCTGCTGTCCGGTGACATAAAGTCGAGCGATGCATTCTTGCGCATTCGAGATGTGCGGGCGCGTGTCGCCGCGATTGCGCCGGTCTTTGCGATGTCGGGAACGATCGGAGCGATCCCGACATCGCGCGGTATCCTGTGGCTCGTGGATCTGTACAGCGCGAGCGAGACATATCCGCTCAGCGCACCTCGCCAACTCTACAAGTCGCGAATTACCTACAGACATCACGTGGCGACAGCGTACGTCAGCGGCGGCACTGCGGCTACAGTGATCGTGCCGGATTCCGTCCTGGATCCGGTTGCGCGCGCGTGGTTCGGAAGTCACCCGGGACGTTACATCGTGCCTCGCGTACCGGCTGCATTGATTGCGCCGCCGGCAGCACAAATTGAAACGCCGGTGCCGTCATCCGTACAGGATAAATTGTTTCACCAGGACGTCGCTCATATCTACGACAAGATGCGTAACGCACTCGACTCTGGTGACCTGCGCGCTTTCGGCGCCGCATTTGATTCACTCGGGCAAATCATTCGGGGGCGACACTGAGTAACGTTAAACGAAGAACCGCAGTCATCGCCCTTGGTGGTAATGCGCTGTCACCAGCTGGTGAACGTTCAACCATCTTTGATCAATTCAGACATACTCGCGAGAGCCTCGGGCCGATCGTAGAGCTTGCGCGTGATGGCTGGGATGTCTGCATCGTGCACGGCAACGGACCGCAGGTTGGCGACGAGCTCGTTCGCAACGAAGAAGCCCGCACAAGCGTCGAACCGCTCCCTCTTGGCGTGCTCGTTGCCGCTACGGCCGGGTGGATCGGTTACATGATTCAACAGTCACTCGAAAACGCTCTACGTGCCGCGGGGAGCGACCGACGCGTCGTTAGTGTGCTGACGCAGGTTGTTGTCGATAGGGACGATCCCGCGCTGTCCAATCCTCGGAAATTCGTTGGCCACGAGATCTCACCGGAGCGCGCGACGGAGCTCGCGGCGCACGGACTGGCAACGGCGACTGATGGAAATGGTCGCGTGCGGCGAGTCGTCGGAAGCCCCATTCCGCTCGAAATTCACGAGGAAGCCGTCATCCGCGAATTGCTCGACGAAGGCGTCATCGTCGTTGGGTGCGGAGGCGGCGGTATCCCAGTCTACCGTGATGCGGAGGGCGCGATGGAAGGCCTGGACTGCGTCGTGGACAAGGACCTGGCCGCAGCAGTGCTTGCTGGAGGCATAGGAGCCGATCTGTTCATGATCCTCACCGATGTCGACGCGGTCTATGCAGACTGGGGCAAGTCCACCCAGCGGCCGCTGTCGCGACTCTCGGTCGCGGAGGTGGCGAAGTTGGACCAGGACGCCGCATTTGGGGAGGGAAGCATGGCCCCCAAGGTTCGCGCCGCAGCAAAGTACGTGCGCCAGACTGGCGGTCGTGCCATTATTACAGAGCTTTCGCGCGGCAGCGACGCCGTTGCGGGACACGCGGGGACGGAGATCGTCCCTGCCTAGATGCGCTTGGCCAGCGGCCAGGCGATTACCGGAGCCAAATTGAATATCCACGAATATCAGGCGAAAGAGATTTTTCGCTCGCACGGGGTTCCCATCCCGCCGGGCGATGTTGCCACAACACCTGAAGAAGCTGAAGCGATAGCTCGCCAGTTCGGCGGGACGGTCGTAGTGAAGGCACAGGTGCACGCTGGGGGCCGCGGCAAGGCAGGCGGAGTGAAGCTCGCCAAGACCGCACAGGAGGCAAAGGACGTTGCTTCCAAAATCCTCGGCATGAAGATCAAGGGAATTACCGTCGAGAAAGTTCTCGTGACACCTGCCGCAGATATTGCGACTGAGGCGTATGCTGGCATCATCCTTGACCGCGTCTCCAAGAAGCCGGTCTTCATGGTGAGCCCGGCAGGCGGCATCGACATCGAGGAAGTCGCCGCTACAACTCCCGAAAAGATCATGCGTCTGCCGATCGACTCGCGGTACGGTCTGCGCGGATACCAGGCGATGGAGCTGGGATTCTTCCTCTATTCCGACGTCAAGCAGGTTCGCGCTGCTGCGCGGATCATGCAGGATCTGTATCACGCCTTCATGGACAGCGGCGCTTCGCTCGCCGAAATCAATCCGTTGGTTACAACGCCCGACGGCGAAGTGCTCGCGCTCGACGCAAAGATGGTGATCGACGACAACGAGCTCGACCGTCGACCAAGTATCGCGGCGCTTCGGGACGAATCATCCGAAGATCCCAGTGAGGTTGCGGCACGTCAGGCCAATCTCACGTTCATCAAGCTGGACGGAAACGTCGGCTGCGTGGTGAATGGTGCAGGACTCGCAATGGCGACGATGGATCTCGTGAAGTACTACGGTGGCGATCCGGCAAACTTTCTCGATATCGGTGGCTCCAGCAACCCCGAGAAGGTTGTCAATGCGTTGCGCATCATTACGAGCGACCCGAATGTAAAGGCAATTCTGTTCAACATCTTCGGCGGAATCACGCGCACCGATGATGTTGCGAACGGAATTGTCACCGCTACTAAAGCGAATCCGCTCAAGGTCCCCATCGTCATCCGACTCACGGGTACCAACGACGAGATCGCCGTGAAGATTCTTACAGCCAACGGATTCAGTGCAATGACGGATATGGACGAAGCGGTGAAGAAAGCTGTCGCACTCGCGACGGGGAAGGCCGCATGAGCATCTTCATCGACAAGAACACAAAACTCGTCGTCCAGGGCATCACGGGACGCGACGGATCGTTCCATACTAAGCAGATGATGGAATACGGCACTCATGTCGTTTCCGGCGTCACGCCAGGGAAGGGCGGTCAGAAATTCGAGAACACCGTCCCGATTTTCAACACCGTCTACGAGGCGGTACGCGAGACTGGCGCGAATACAAGCGTCATCTACGTTCCGCCCATTGGTGCGGCGGATGCAATGATGGAAGCAGCGGACGCTGGAATTGAGTTCGTTGTCTGCATCACCGAAGGCGTGCCGGTTCTGGACATGACCTCAGTGTATCCTTTCATGAAAGAGAAGGGCGTACGCCTCCTCGGCCCCAACTGCCCGGGTTTGATTTCTCCCGGGAAATCGAAAGTTGGAATCATTCCGGGGAGCATTTGCACTCCCGGACCAGTTGGTCTCGTAAGCCGCTCCGGCACTTTGACGTACGAACTTGTCTATCAGATGACGCGCGCAGGACTGGGACAGACTACGTGCGTCGGCATCGGTGGCGATCCGATCAACGGAACGAATTTCATCGATTGTCTCGCGGCGTTCGAGCGAGATCCCGACACGACCGCCGTTGTGATGATCGGAGAAATCGGCGGCACGGATGAGCAGGAAGCCGCGAAGTTCGTGCAGGAAAAAATGACGAAGCCAGTCGTTGGTTTCATCGCAGGACAGACCGCTCCGCCAGGACGTCGCATGGGACACGCTGGCGCAATCATCTCCGGTTCGTCCGGAACGGCGCTTGAGAAGATGCAGGCGTTCGAGGAACACGGACTTGGCGTCGCCAAGCGACCGATTGACGTTGTTGGACTTTTAAAGGAGCGAATGAAGTAAATGGCTGGCGACTACACACTCACGATAATCAAGCCGGACGCGTTCAACTCGGGAAAGGCGGGTAAGGTCATCGCCCATCTCGAGCAGCAAGGCTTCAAGGTTCGCGCAGCGCGGGTCATGCATCTTACCGACGCCGAAGCTGGCGAGTTCTACGCTGTTCATCGCGAGCGACCGTTCTATGCGTCGCTCTGCAACTTCATGACTTCGGGCCCGTGCATGCCGATGATCCTTGAAAAGGCAGATGCGGTTGCGGCGCTGCGCGTTGCAATCGGCGCGACCGACCCGGCAGAAGCCGACGCCGGAACCGTTCGCAAATTGTTTGCCGAATCCAAGGAGCGGAATGCTATCCATGCATCCGACTCGGACGACAACGCGACGCGCGAAGCACGTTTCTTTTTTGCCGAGAGCGAAGTAATTCGCGCTCGCTGACGCCGCTCGCCGCAGCCCCCGTTTCGTCATGCCACTGAACGGGGCCTGCGGCCGCATAATTCAAACCCGTCCTTCTGAGGCCCGACGATGGATCCCCTAGCACTGAACGGCGCAATTGCGGGCCTCTCGGCTATATCCTGCCTCGCCATCTGCGCGTGGACGCTCGTTGCAGTTACTCGAGCGAGACACGCGAAGGCGCTTGCGTCAGGGCCTTCAAGCGAATCGCTCAAACCATTGGAGCAACGTCTGGAGCGGATTGAGCGTGCTACGGAAGCAATCGCAATGGAGGTTGAACGAATCGCCGAGGGACAGCGATTTGTCACGAAGCTGCTCTCCGAGCCCGAACACGCAAATGCGCGGATCGGGGCGCCGCGTACATGATCCGTTGGGCTCGCTTGTCCGCGACGCCAGTCGCGGTTTCATTCGCGGTTTCACTCGCAGTTTTCGGCTGCAACAATTCGAATTCCGGGGACACCGCCAGACGCCCGGCCGCGTCAGTCGCCGATTCGCTTGCGCCCGTGTCATCCGGCATCCGCGACTACGTCGTCCGCGCCTCTGACTACGCGTTCAGCAACCTCCCGCTGCACGCGCCGGCCGGCTGGTTGACATTTCGCATGGCAAACGCGGGCGAGGAGACACACATGCTCTCCATCGCGAGCGTCCCAGGCGGATACATGACTTCGACATTCATCGATTCGCTAGTGCACGCGCGGCTGCCGCTGCACACCAAGTTCTGGGCCGGTGTTGACGTAGTCAGCCCTGGCGACACCGGCGTTGTCTCGGTATTCCTGCCGGCTGGCCGATATGTCGCCATGTGCTTCGTGCAATCGGCTGATGGCATGCGTCATATACAGCGGGGCATGGTCGGACAGTTCGACGTTGTCGCTGTCTCGGACACGGGGACAACGGACTTCGTGGATGGCGTCGTCACGCTTTCCCGAAAGCGAATTCGTTTAAGCGGTCCGCCGCTCAAGCGCGGCATACGTACGCTTCGCGTCGCGAGCAGCAACGCGAATCCGCAGGACTTCCAGCTTCTCAAATTGCGCCCGGGTCGCTCCGCCAGCGACGCCCTCAAGTGGTTCACACACCGCAACATCGTCGCGCCCGCCGCTGAAGCACTCGGCGGCGTCAGTAGCATATATGCCGGACAGCGGGCGACGATGACCGTCAATTTTACCCCTGGCGAGTACCTCCTCGTTTTCCAGCTGGACGGGACGGACGCGCATCCGGCCTTCGCGCAGCTGCCATTGACGATACGGGGCAAGTAGGCCTGGCGGGGCTCGGGAACGAGCCGGACGCTGGAAGAACAAGGTAGTCCCGGCGCTCGCCGCTGGAGTTGCTGTTAGGTATCGCCTTGGCTATCTTACGTGGCTATGCTGTCCTTTGACATCCGCACGTTGGAGTCGACGGCCGCCCAGGTCGTTGGCGACCTTCAGGCCGACGATCCCATCTGGAATGCGGCCGACCCGCGCCCTCTTGAGGCGGTTCACGTGGAAGGACGCTTTTCCAGTGCCGGTGATGGCCGCTTTTACTTCAGCGGTAGCTTCTCGGGCGCTGTGAAGCTGGAATGCCGCAAGTGTTTGACAGACGTGACCCAGGATGTAGTGCAGGAAACCCATTTCCTGTTTGCACCTGCGGGCGATCCGACCACAGAAGATGATCCGGACGTATTCACATACGATCCCGGTGCTCACCAGATTGACCTGAAGCCCGCTGTACGCGAAGAGTGGCTCCTTTCGGTGCCAGCCTTTGTAGATTGCAGGGAGGACTGTAAGGGGCTCTGCCTCACTTGCGGTACCGACCTGAACAACGGAACTTGTAATTGCGAGCCCGTTGCCGCCGATGCCCGTTGGGAATCATTGCGCCAGACGCGCAACGAATTCCAAGCCTGAAACCTGACCTAGAAGCCGTCCCATGGCCGTCCCAAAACGCCGTATATCCAAGCAGCGCAAGCGCCTCCGCAACACCGCGAAGGGTGCGCCCGTTACTGCTCTCCAGAAATGTCCGCAGTGCCAGGCCATTAAACGCCCGCACCATGTGTGCGAGGAATGTGGCTATTACGGCGGAAAACAAAGAGTAGCCGCTAAGGGCGCCTAGTTGGCCCGCATCGCGTTAGACGCGATGGGGGGCGACTTCGCCCCCAACGCCCCAGTCGAGGGTGCCCTGATGGCGCTCGCCGAACTGGATCAGTCCCACACAATCCAACTCGTCGGTCGCCACGAGGTGGTTGAGAGTACGCTCAATTCGCTGCTGGCCGGCAAGTACGCTGCCCAGGCTGAGCAGAGGAACCGTCTGTCCATAGTCGATGCCCCCGAGGCTATCGACATGTCCGAAAAACCCCTCGCTGCGTTGCGTGCTAAACCACGTAACTCCATGACGATAGGGCTCTCACTTCAAGTAAAAGGTGAGTCGGATGCCTTCGTCTCGGCAGGGAGCACGGGAGCGCAGATGGCCGCGTCAACCCTGATCCTCAAGCTGATGCCAGGCCTGCATCGACCTGCTATCGCCACCCTCTTTCCAACGGCGAAGACTCCCATCGTCGTACTGGACTCGGGCGCAAATGTCGACTGCTCAGCTCGTGAGTTGCTGCAGTTCGCGTGGCTCGGTGGCGTCTATGCCGAATGCATTCTGGGTCGCGATAATCCTGCGATCGGTCTGCTCAGCATCGGCGAGGAACCCGAGAAGGGAAACGCCGTCGTGAAGGAGGCCAACGCATTGTTCGCGGCCGCTGGCTTCAACTTCCTCGGCAACGTGGAAGGGCGTGATCTGCCAGTCGGTGGAACCGATCATGGCGCCATCGACGTTGTTGTCTGCGACGGCTTTGTGGGCAACGTCGTTCTCAAGTTCTACGAAGCGGTTACGCCAATGATCGTCGGACTCATCCAGCAGTCCTCCGGTATCGACCCCGCCACGCTTGCGCGTTCGCTTGGCCAACTGGACTATTCGGAACATGGTGGCGCACCGTTGCTCGGCGTCCGCGGCGTCAGCATCATTTCCCACGGCAAATCTTCGCCCCGCGCCATCATGAATGCCATCAAGGTCGGCGTTCGGGCAGTCGAGAGCAAGATGAACAATCTGATGACCGAGCGCCTCGCGGCCTCTGAGCAGAAACACCAGACGGCAAACGCATCATGATACCCACAGTTGCCCGCATTACCGGAACCGGCCGAGGCCTTCCGTCTCGGATCTTCACCAACGACGACTTTGCTTCGATCGGCATCGAGACATCCGATGAATGGATCATGGAGCGCACTGGTATTCACGAGCGTCGCATTGCGTCCGAAACCGAGACGACATGCTGGATGGCTGCAGCCGCGTCGCGTAGCGCAATGTCGAAGGCCGGTGTCACATCTGGCGAGATCGACGTAATCATACTGAGCACGGCGACGCCTGACCGACTCCTTCCGGCAACCGCAGTCGACCTGCAGGCAGAGCTCGGCGCCACGCGGGCGGCAGCGTTCGATGTCTCTGCGGCGTGCTCCGGCTGGCTCTACGCCCTGACAATCGCCGAAGGCATGATTGCCTCCGGCGCCATCGATACCGCGCTTGTTGTTGGCGCCGAGAAGATGAGCGCGATAGTCGATTGGACGGATCGCTCGACGTGCGTCCTTTTCGGTGACGGCGCGGGCGCAGTCGTGGTGCAGCGGAACAAGGCGGGCGAGAAAACCGGAATTCTCTCAACGTTCATGCGAAGCGATGGCTGTCTCGCGAATCTGCTGTACCGACCGGACGGCGGTGCCGCGCATCCGATGACGAAAGAGATTGTCGAAAATCGAAGCCATCTGGTCAAGATGGCTGGCCGCGAAGTCTTCAAGCACGCGGTGCGCGAGATGAGCGAGGCTGCCGACCGCGCGCTCGATTCCGCCAAACTTCGTGGCGCCGACATCGATCTCCTGATACCGCACCAGGCCAACACGCGGATTATCGAGGCGACGGCCAAGCACGCCAGCATTCCGATGAGCAAGGTCTACGTGAACGTCGACCGATTTGGCAACACTTCGTCAGCCTCCATCCCGATCGCCTTTGACGAGGTTATCGAGAAGAAGATCGTCGGCCCCGGTTCAACAGTGATGATGGTCGCATTCGGCGCCGGATTCACGTGGGCGTCTGCGATCATCCGCCTTTAGTTCCGAACTTCCCACCAAAGGAGTCATGAACGTCATCCTTCTTTTCCCGGGACAGGGATCACAGAAACCAGGAATGGGAAAGGAACTTGCGGCCGCGTTTCCGGTCGCGAGAGAGACGTTTGAGACCGTGGATGAAGTTCTTGGCTTCCCGCTCAGCACGCTGTGTTTCGACGGTCATGCCGACGTATTGACGCTCACTCGCAACGCACAGCCCGCACTATATGCGCATGGCGCTGCAACATGGGCTGTCGTTCGAGAGCTACTCGTGAATAGAGTCGTCGCGGCTGCAGGACACTCACTCGGCGAAGTGACAGCGTACCACGCGGCGGGTTCGGTGTCCGTGGCGGATGGCACCAGCCTGGTACGCCGACGTGGTGAAGCGATGGTTGACGTCGGGTCCGAACTCGCCGGTACGATGATGGCGATAATTGGAAAGCTCAACACACCGATCGACGTGATTTGCGAGCAGGCGTCGAAAGAAGCCGGACTTGTCGTGCCAGCCAACTACAATACCGAAGAGCAGGTTGTGATTTCGGGCGTGGTCGCCGGCGTCGAACGAGCGGCGGAGCTTGCAAAGGCAGCCGGTGCGCGGCGCGCGCTCCACCTCGCGGTCAGCGGCGCCTTTCATTCTCCGCTCATGAAGCCTGTCGAAATCGAGTTCAGCGGGGCAATCAGCCAGACCCCGTTCGCCGATCCGGAATTCCCGGTGTTTTCCAACGTCACTGCACAGGCATGTTCGACCGCCGCGGAAGCTCGGAGTTTGTTGTTGCGCCAAATCACGGCGCCGGTGCGCTGGTTGGAAGAAGTACGCAGGATGACGGCCGCCTATCCTGGCGCTCTTTACGTCGAGCTGGGGCCGGGAAGCGTTCTTGCCGGCCTTGTTTCCCGAATAATTCCGGGAGCGCGGACAGTCTCAGTCGGCGCCCCGGCCGATCTTGACAAGTTAGCCACGGCCCTCGGATGACAATTCAGATCGATCTTACTGGACGCAACGCGCTCGTCACCGGGAGTACCCGAGGGATCGGGAAGTCGATCGCGGCTACACTCGCGGATTGCGGAGCCCGCGTCGCGATCGTTGGACGAGATTTGGTTCGCAGTCAGGAAGTGGCTGCCGAAATTGGCCGAGGTGCGCAGGGCTTTGCTGCGGACGTGAGCGATAGCGCCTCGGTGGTAAAACTCGTGGCCGACGTCGAGGCGGCGTTTGGCGGCGTGGATATTCTCGTGAACAACGCGGGGCTGACGCGCGACAATCTCATGATGCGCATAAAGGACGATGATTGGGACGCCGTGATTGACACAAATCTCCGCGGCGCGTTCGTGGCGACGAAGGCCGTGACGCGCGGGATGATGAAGCGGCGCTGGGGCCGCGTTATCAACATCACAAGCGTCGTCGGCATCATCGGAAACAAGGGCCAGGTCAACTATGCCGCTAGCAAGGCGGGGCTGATCGGCCTTACGAAATCGGTCGCGAAGGAACTCGCTTCGAGGAACATCCTGTCGAATGCCATCGCGCCAGGATTCATCGACACCGAAATGACAGCCGCGATGACGCCGGACGCTCGCTTGGCGATGGCGAGCCAGATACCGCTGGAGCGCCTTGGCGCGCCGTTGGACGTCGCAGGGGCCGTAGCCTTCCTGGCGTCGGACCTCGCCTCGTATATCACCGGGCAGGTCCTGGTGGTCGATGGAGGCCTCACATGAGGCCTCATGTGAGGCCGCTCGGGCGGTCGCCCGGAGCCAAAGCCCTACGACTGCTTCACGATGGACTATAGTGCCAACTTGGTGCCCCAGAACTCCGCAGTACTGGCTACCGGGCTACCGGGCCAGAGTTAAATTGTAACGTTACCCCCCAACTGTACGAGGATCAGCATGGCCGACAATTCGGAGAAGGTAAAGGACATAATCGCCAACGAGCTTGGCGTGGAGCGCGAGAAGCTTTCTGATGGCGCCTCTTTCATCGACGATCTTGGCGCTGACAGCCTCGACATTGTTGAGCTCGTCATGGAATTCGAGAAGGAATTCAACATCGAAATCCCCGATGAAGATGCGGAGAAGCTCCGTACTGTCGGCGACGCGCTCGCGTATCTGAACGGAAAGGTCGCTGCGTAATGGCGCGTAGGGTCGTCGTCACCGGAATGGGCATGGTTACGCCCGTCGGCAACTCAGTGGCGGCGACTTGGGATGCACTCCTCGCCGGCACTTCCGGCGTGGCGCCGATCACCAAGTTCGACGCCGCCAAGTTTCCGGTGCGATTCGCGGCTGAAGTAAAGAACTTCAATCCCGGCGAGTACATGGACCGGAAGGAAGTGAAGCGTTCGGACATCTACACGCAGTACGCTGTTGTCGCCGCGAAGATGGCGATGGCAGACGCGAAACTGGGCAAGGCTGGCGACGGCGGACTCGACCCCGATCGCATCGGAGTCATCATCGGCTCCGGTATCGGCGGTCTCAAGAGCTTTGAAGAGCAGCACGATGTGTATCGAGAGATGGGACCGAGCAAGATCAGCCCATTCTTCATCCCGATGTTCATCGCTGATATCGCGGCCGGTATCGTGTCCATGCACTTCAATGCAAAGGGCCCGAACTACGCCACAGTGTCGGCGTGCGCAACGTCCGCTCACGCGATTGGTGACGCGTTCCGCACCATCCAGTACGGCGACGCGGATGTCATGATCACGGGAGGGGCCGAAGCGACAGTCACGCCGATGGCGATTGGCGGATTCGCAAACATGAAGGCTCTCTCCGAGCGCAATGATTCGCCGTCAACTGCGTCACGTCCGTTCGACGCTACCCGCGACGGATTCGTGATGGGCGAGGGCGCGGGAATAGTAATTCTCGAAGAGCTCGATCACGCGATTGCACGTGGAGCGACCATCTACGGTGAAATCGTTGGGTACGGCGCCACGGGAGATGCGTACCATCTCACCGCGCCGGCTCCCGATGGAGAGGGCGCGCAACGGGCAATGAAGCGGGCGATGCGCGACGCGAAGCTGGAACCAGCCGATGTGCAGTACATCAACGCGCACGGAACCTCGACGCCGGCAAACGACCTCAACGAGACGCGCGCGATCAAGGCTGTGTTTGGCGATTCTGCCAAAACGGTCAACGTCAGTTCCACCAAGTCCGCTACGGGCCACATGCTCGGCGCCGCGGGGGCAGTTGAGTTCGTCATCTGCACGCTAGTAGTGCGCGAAGGGATGATTCCACCAACGATCAACTACGAACATCCGGATCCCGAGCTCGATCTTAATTTCACGCCGAACGTTGCCGTGAAGCGCGACGTTACAGCCGCGATCAGCAACAGCTTCGGCTTCGGTGGCCACAATGCCTGTCTCGCGGTGAGGCGATACAAGCCGTAGTACACGCGGTGCTGCATCGGAGACGGACATAGCGGTATCTTTTATGAACCCATGCATCAACTGACCGCCATCCGCCGCCGCAGTTCACCCTCGTACGCGAACGCCGCCGCGTGAGCACTCGCTCCGGGATCGGCTACGACTCGCATCGCTTCAGGCCGGGCGGCCCTCTCTTGCTGGGTGGAGTACAAATACCGGCCGACGTTTCTCTGGTAGGCCACTCCGATGCAGATGCAGTCGCGCATGCCGTGACTGATGCCGTACTTGGAGCCGCCTCCGCCGGCGACATCGGCGCGCTCTTTCCAGACACCGATTCAGTCAATAAGAATCGCGACTCGATCGACATGTTGCGTCGCGCTGTCGGGGCAGTGAACGAGTTGGGATTCGTCGTTGTGAACGTTGACGCCACGGTGATTGCGGAGGCACCCAGAATCGGACCGCACGTCGCCGCGATGCGTACTCGCCTGGCAGAGGCTCTTGGGGTCGATCCGAGCTGCGTAAGCGTCAAGGGAAAAACAAACGAAGGAATGGGATGGATTGGGCGCGGCGAAGGCATCGCGTGCATCGCGGTCGCCACACTATCCGATGTCCGTTGAATCGGCGCGGGAGACGATCTCTCGCGCATTCTGGCTTGGACCGTTCAGTGACTTCCTTACGCTCGAGGATGGTGCATCGCCCCGCACTGTCGAAGCATACGGACGTGATCTCGCTCGCTTTGCCGACTATTCCCTGACGAAGGGTGCGCACGCACCCGAAGAAGTCGGCTCGACTACACTCCGGTCATACGTCTATCATCTCAAGGATCTTGGCCTCGCGCCGTCGTCAATCCGTCGTAACATCTCGGCGCTTCGAACTTATTACAAATTCCTGCTCAACGAAGGTCACGTAGTCCGTGACCCAAGCGAACGTCTTGAAACCCCGCGGAGAGGGCGTGAGCTTCCGGACGTGTTGAGCGTGGACGAAGTTACGAAGCTCATTGAGGCTCCGTCGCTCGACCAACCGCTGGCCTTCCGGGATCGCGCAATGCTTGAGCTTGCGTATGGAGCGGGACTGCGTGTCGGCGAGTGGATTACGATCAGCGTGCGCGACCTGATGCTTGACGAGTCACTGGTTCGCGTATTCGGAAAGGGAGCGAAGGAACGCCTGGTCCCCATCGGACGCAAGGCGCTCGGTGCAGTTGCGATCTATCTCCGCGAACTGAGACCGAAGCTTGAAAAGGGAGCAGGCGAGGGAATCCTCTTCCTCAACGCTCGTGGGGAACCCATGACGCGCATGGGTGCCTGGAAGATTCTCAGGAAGCACGTGGACGCTAGCGGAATCACCAAGCACGTCACGCCGCACACACTCCGGCACTCCTTTGCGACACATCTTCTCGAAGGTGGCGCAGATCTACGCGCGGTACAGGAAATGCTTGGTCACGCAGACATCTCCACAACCCAGATCTACACTCACGTTGACCGCGAATACCTGCGGTCCGTGCACAAGCAGTTTCACCCGCGTGAGCGGCTCTCGGATGTGGGTCGGCCATGATCCTCGTGATAGACAACTATGATTCGTTCACTTACAACCTCGTGCAGTATTTGGGAGAACTCGGCGCCGAAGTCGTCGTTCGCCGAAACGACGAGATTCCCGCTTCGGCGATAGCACCAATGCAGCCGCGCGCGATCGTGCTCTCACCCGGCCCCAGGACTCCGGCCGAAGCCGGGATAACCCTCGACGTGATTCGTATCTATGGCGCATCCATCCCGATCCTGGGCGTGTGCCTCGGCCAGCAGGCCATCGGCGCCGCGTATGGGGGCCGAGTGGTGCGTGCTGGTCGCCTGATGCACGGCAAGACATCGGAAGTCAGGCACTCGGGCACCGGCATCTTCGCTGGTCTGCCTGACCCGCTCCGAGTCATGCGATATCATTCACTGACGGTAGAGCGCGACTCGCTTCCTGCGGAGCTGGACATCACCGCTTGGAGCGAAGAGGATCCGACTGAAGTGCACGCGCTCCAGCACCGCACTCATCCTGTGTATGGCGTTCAGTTTCACCCGGAATCCGTACTGACTGATGGCGGCAAGCAACTGCTCGGCAATTTCCTGAACCTCACGCAATGACTCGATTCGGATTCGTTCGACTCATCACCTGCATTGCAGTCGCCGCGCTCGCCGCGCTCGCCGCGCCCACGCTTGGCGCGCAGGTTCAGGTGGACTTCCCGCTAAGCATCGACAACCTCCCGTCATACGATCGCGTGAATGGGTTGACGCTTCCATTCGGGCCGACGATCACGTTCGGCGACAATGAACGACTCGTCGTATCTCCAGTGATCACGTATCGATCGCAGCTGGGGAAAATCGATCCATCGCTTTCCATAGTTGGACAGTTGACCAGCGACTCGACGCTCGGGGTTACCGTTACCGGGGCGCGGGGCACATTCACGAATGATGACTGGATGCGTTCCAATTTGCTGAACTCGCTCGTCTCGTTCGGCCTTGGACACGACTCGCGCAATTACTTCCGCGCAGATCGTGGTGAAGCGCGGCTTACGTCGGCGCTGCATTTGCCGATCGACGTAGCGACGGTTTTCGCGGGTGTCAGAACCGAGCGCGACTGGTCCACCGGCTGGCGCAATGGAAGCGACGTAGGACCGTTCAGCGTTTTTGGTAGGCGTGACAGCGTGGACGGCATACAGCGACCGAATCCACTCATCGATGCCGGACACATCACCTCCATGATCGCTGGCGGACACGCGGAGTTCGTCGGGGTTTCTGCATCGGAGATGCTGGACGTCCTCATCGAAGCCGCAGGAAAGAGCCCGGCCGGCGGGAGCTTCCAGCAACTGACAATCAGCGAAGCCGCTGTGATACCGACCTATTCGAATCAACGGTTCGAGATCGGCGCACATCTTGTGACGACCGCGACGAATTCGTTCACGCCGCGGCAGCGGTATGCCTACGTAGGCGGCTCAGGGTCGCTAGCAACGGTCGACCTGCTCGGACTCGGCGGCGATCATCTGTACTTCCTCGACGCACTTTACGTCATCCCGATCCCGAGAATAGAATTTCCGCTTTTAGGAAGCCCTTACATCGCGCCACACTTCGCCAGCGGGGCAGCTTCGGTGGGAGGCTTCGGCACGCCTGTGCAGAATGTCGGAGGTCGAATCGGGTTGTCGGTGTTCACTATGGATTACCTCGTAAATCCGCGGACCCACCAGCATGATTTCGGCGTCGGTATTTCGCTCAGGCCATAGCGTGTAACTGCGCCGCGGGCGGCAAACCGGCGCGTTGGTCTGTCCACGAATGCCGGCTGAGTGCATGTTGTTGGCACGGCAGAACAGCTTTCAAACCCCGTGACATGGAGTGCACGCGTGGAGCGAACGACATTGATCCCAGCGGCTGTAGTTGGTATCCTTGGCTGCGCTTACTTTGGTAGCCATGTGCTCGCACAGGGCGCGCAGCTGTGGCCTTTAACCGGTTTCTTTTTCGGCAGCTTGGCGCTTGGCGCGGCGATAGGTGTCTGGCAAGTTCGCCGCGCCCGACGGGTACCGTAGTGATTGACGGTGGTTGCCCTTGGGGAATGTTGGACGGTTAGCGGAGCGGCTTAGGGTCAGACACCGGTTTGCCTCGAGCATCTGGTCCGGAGAAACCGAGCAGGAACTGAAGGTGAATGGGTGCCGTCTGGCTCCCAATCGTGGTTTCAGCAGGCACCTCGCCAGCTGGGGCGCAATTCCCCTCCGAAATTGGTTTGCGCCGGCAGTCGCTAAATGGTAACTTTCGTGGCGTGAAAGTTGCGTCCAAGCCCCCATTTTTCGTGCCGCGATGAAGACAGCGGTCGTGATCCCGGCCCGCCTCGGGGCCACAAGGCTCCCCCGAAAGCCACTTCGCGACCTCGCTGGAGAGCCGTTGATAGTTCGTGTCTGGCGCCGCGTTCACAAAATGGGGATCGCAGATCGCGTTGTGGTCGCGACAGACCACGAGGATGTCGCAAGGATTGCACGCGCTGCGGGCGCTGACGTCGCAATGACCAGCAGCGAATGCAGCTCCGGCACCGCCAGGGTCGCCGAGGTAGCGAGATTGCCGGAGTTCAAAGCGTTCGACGCCTTCGTAAATGTTCAGGGTGACGAACCATTCATTTCCTCCGGCTTCATCTCCGCGGCTGCCGACATCGTCCGAAGCGGGCGTTTCACGCTCGGCACCGCAGCCGCGACAGCATCTGACGAAATCTTCGATCGACCGTCAATAGTAAAGGTCGTCACAGCAGTCGACGGACGTGCACTCTACTTCTCGCGCGCTCCGATTCCTTTTTTGAGGGAATCGACCGATGCGGAGCTCCGCCGGCCGCTTACGTTGCAACACATCGGCGTGTATTCGTACACCCGAGAGGCGCTGGCGCGCTGGATGACGCTGCCGCCTCACCCACTTGAAGACATTGAGCGGTTGGAGCAGTTGCGGCCGCTGGCGCATGGCATGGACATCGGCGTGGCAATTGTGAACGAGCGCGCCGAGGCCGGGATAGATACTGAAGAGGACTTACAGGCCGCGAATGACAGATGGAGTTCGTTCGAGGCGGGAGAGAGATAATGGCAATGAGAATGGAGTCCTCGCAGCAGACGCGATACATCTTCGTCACGGGCGGCGTTGTTTCGTCGCTGGGGAAGGGTATAGCCGCTGCATCTATTGGAAGATTGCTTGTCGAGCGCGGAATGCGCGTGACAATCATGAAGTTCGATCCATACCTCAACGTCGACCCGGGTACGATGTCGCCGTTTCAGCACGGCGAAGTCTTCGTTACAGACGACGGTGCCGAGACTGATCTGGATCTCGGTCACTATGAGCGATTCATCGACAGGTCGCTCACACAGGCGAACAACGTGACGACCGGCCGGATCTACCTCAACGTCATAACGAAGGAACGACGCGGGGAATATCTGGGCTCGACAGTGCAGGTGATTCCGCATATAACCGACGAGATCAAGGCCGCAATGAAGCGGCTCGCGCCGGACAACGATGTTGTGATAGTCGAAATCGGTGGCACGGTCGGTGATATCGAATCGCAGCCGTTTCTAGAAGCAATCCGTCAGTTCCGCCAGGAGATCGGGCGTGAGAACGGAATTTTCATTCACCTCACGCTGGTTCCGTTCATCTCGGCGGCCGGCGAAGTAAAGACCAAGCCGACGCAACACTCTGTGCGCGAGCTCATGCAGTTGGGTATCCAGCCGGACATCCTCATCTGCCGCACCGAACGCGCCCTCTCCGACGACGTCAAGCGCAAGATCGCCCTTTTCTGCAACGTGGAATTTGGCGCCGTCGTGGAAAGCCGCGACGTCCCGACGATTTACGAGATCCCGCTCGTCTTCCACGAACAGGGAGCCGATGAGCGTGTCATGCATCGCCTCAGCCTTCTCGGCAAGCGGTCGCCGGACCTGACCGAATGGCGCAAGCTCGTCCAGCGAATCAAATCACCTCCGCGCAGAGTCAAAGTCGCGGTGGTCGGCAAGTACACCGAGTTCATCGATAGTTACAAGAGTGTTCAGGAAGCACTTATTCACGGTGGCATCGCCAACAACGTTGGCGTCGACATTTCGTGGATTTCCAGCGATACGTTCTCGTCGCGAGAGCGCACTCGCGAAGTACTTGCAGAGTTCGACGGTCTGCTTGTACCGGGAGGATTCGGCGTTCGCGGCGTTGAAGGAATGGTGGAAGCGATTCGTTACGCGCGCGAGGCTGGACTTCCGTTCTTCGGTATCTGCCTCGGTATGCAGGTCGCGATTGTGGAATTCGCTCGGAATGTCATGGGTCTCGACGACAGCAATTCCAGCGAGTTCGCGCCCGACTGCGGCAACGCTGTCATCTCGCTCATGGAATCGCAACAGCACGTCACCGACATGGGCGGCACCATGCGCCTCGGTCAGTACCCATGCAGGCTGGGTGACGGAACGCGCGCGGCGGCAATGTACGGAACGCAACAGGTCAGCGAACGCCATCGGCATCGTTACGAAGTATCCAATGCGTTCCGTGATGGCTTCATTGAGCACGGCCTCACCCTCTCGGGGCTGTCGCCCGACGGATCACTTGTTGAAATAGTCGAATTGCAGACGCATCCGTGGTATTTGGGATGCCAGTTTCATCCTGAGCTCAAGTCGCGACCGACTCGTCCGCACCCGCTGTTCGCCGGATTCATTGCGGCCGCCGCGGAACACGCTGCGACGAACCAGCAGGATTCCGCGGAAGCGCGCACTGGGATCGAAAGCAGATCGTGAGCCAACTCTTTCCGCGCGACAGATTCTTCCTGATTGCTGGTCCGTGCGTTCTGCAGGACGATGCCCTGAACCTGGAAGTCGCCGAGGCACTCCTCAAGATCGAGGAGCGCGTACCGGGTGGCGTGATTTACAAGGCAAGTTTTGACAAGGCAAACCGCTCCAACGCTGGCGCGGCGCGCGGTCCTGGCCTTGATGAA
Source organism: Gemmatimonadaceae bacterium (assembly GCA_039924325.1). GTDB lineage: Bacteria > Gemmatimonadota > Gemmatimonadetes > Gemmatimonadales > Gemmatimonadaceae > Fen-1247. Next base: position 6,452 of record JBDTAZ010000016.1, on the reverse strand, counting down.
GGCATCGCAGCGCTCGGCCGCGTACGTGCGGCTACTGGATTGCCCGTGTTGACGGACGTGCACCTCCCGGAACAGTGCGCGGCTGTTGCTCGTCAGGTGGACGTGCTGCAGATCCCGGCTTTCCTTTGCCGTCAAACAGATCTCCTGCAAGCTGCCGGAGCGACTGGGCGCCCGGTGAATGTGAAGAAGGGACAGTGGATGCATCCGGAGGGTATGCGCGGTGCAATCGCGAAGGTGCGCGAAGCTGGAGGCGATGAAGTCGCGGTCACCGAGCGAGGTACTTTCTTCGGCTACGGCGATCTTGTTGTCGACATGCGTGCCTTTCCGCGACTCAAGGCTGCCTGCGACGCCCCGGTCATATTCGACGCAACACACAGCGTTCAGCGCCCTGGTCAGGGTGATGGTGGATCGAGTGGCGGCGCGAGAGAATTCATACCGACGCTTGCAATGGCCGCGGTTGCTGCGGGTGCGGATGGCGTGTTCATCGAAACACATCCGTCGCCCGATACGGCGCCGAGCGATGGGCCAAACATGTTGCCGCTGTCCGAACTGCCTGATCTGGTAGAGCGAATGGTGGATCTCTGGGCTCGAGTACGCGCTTGAAAACCGACATTCTGGCGCGCGGGCGTCGTGTTCTTGAGCAGGAACGCGCGGCGCTTGGCGAAGCCGGATTCCGACTCGGAGAGGAGTTCGTCACCGCTGTCGAGATGATCTCGACCTCGCATGGACGTGTGATCGTCTGCGGTGTCGGGAAATCGGGTTTGATTGGACGGAAGATCGCGGCAACGCTTACATCGACCGGTACGCCGGCGGTATTCCTGCACGCCGCCGACAGCCTCCACGGCGACCTTGGCATAGTGAACAAGTCGGACATCGCGATCCTCATTTCCAAGAGCGGCGAATCCGAAGAGTTACTGCCACTTCTGGAGCATCTCAAACGCATCGGCGTCAGCACGATCGCAATCGCCGGAGATCGTAACTCGACTCTCGCCACGCATTCAGACGTCACGCTCGACGCGTCGGTCGCCGAGGAAGCATGTCCGCATGGACTGGCTCCGACCACGAGCACGACAGTCGCGCTCGCGCTCGGCGACGCACTAGCCGTCGCGTTGCTCGAGGAGAAGGGATTCGGCGCAGAGGACTTCGCGAGGATCCATCCTGGTGGGGCACTGGGCCGCAAACTACTCACTCGCGTTCGCGACGTGATGGTAACCGATTCTCTTCCCGTACTTCCGCCGACCGCAACGGTTCGCGAAGCAATTGTCGAGTTGGCGGAGCGTCGCGGCATCGTGATGATCGTTGACGATTCGTCAAAGGTCATCGGGCTCATGACCGCAGGCGACCTTGCGCGACTCATGGAGCGGGATGGGGACGTGATGACGATCAGCGTCACGGACGTCATGACCGTGAGCCCGAGGATCGTCAATCCTGACGAGCTGGGAAGTGCTGCCGTCCACGTCATGGAACAGCATGGCATTATGGCCATGCCGGTCCTGGCGAAGGACGGTAGCCTCGTTGGCGTCGTACACCTCCACGATTTGATGCGCGCGGGGGTTGCTTGACCAATTCGTATCGTTTGCCTGTTTGGGCGTGCGTCTTCGCGGCGGCGATTGTTTCAGTCGGCTGCAAAGGAAACACCAAGTCGCCACCAGTATCAGGACTGTCTGCACTTGCCGATTCAGCCGATCAGGTGATGTATGGTGCGCGCTTCAACCTGACAACGCAGGGTGTGCTGCACGCACAACTTCTGGCGGACACCGCCTATTTCTTTGACGACAACACTCGCGTCGAGCTGATTCACGTCAACTCCACATTCTTCACGAATACCGGAGTGAAGAATGGCGTTCTCACATCACGCCGTGGCACGTACCACACAGCAACCGGGATGATGACCGCACGCGGTAACGTCATCGTCAATTCAACCGACGGCCGCACGCTCAAATCAGAAGAGCTCAATTTTGATCAAGCCAGGAACGAGATATCAAGCGACAGCGCATTCCTGCTTACCGAACCAAATCGCAGACTTCAGGGTATCGGCTTCCGTTCCGATCCCAATCTGCAGAACGTGCATGTGCTCAAGACATTAGCTGGCACCGCTGGCGCGGTCACCATTCCCAATCAATGACGAGAACGTCCTGGTTCGCCGCCGTTCTTTTGACGGGTACGGTCGCCACCGCTGGCCTCGCTAGCGTCGCCCGTGCGCAGCAGGGCACACCGGGTCCGCAACCGGGAAGCCACTGCATAATCGAGTTCCAGGGAAATCCTGCCGGGACTACGCGTTCGAACTTCGTAAAACTGCCTAGCGGCAAGTACAACGCGTATATCGGAGGCGGGTTCGTCGGCGATTGCCAGGGTCAGAACGTCACACTCAAGTCTGACAGTGCCGAGTATTACGGCGACCTCAGTTTGATGTACTTGATCGCGAACGTCCATTATGTCGATTCTCGCGCCAAGGTTGACGCCGACCACATGACATACTGGATGAACGAAGAGCACATCCGCGCCGAGGGGAACGTTTATACGGTGCTCGCGAGCGGGACAACCATGCGTGGTCCCGTCGCGGACTACTATCGTGCGGTGCGGCCAATACGCACCGATGCAATTCTCGTTTCTACCGGTAGACCCAAATTGCGAGTTGTCGATCGTGATACGCTAACCGGGAAGCCGAGCGACACCGTGGATGTCGTGGCCGATCACATCACGAGTGTGGCGGACAGTCTGGTGTACGCTGGCGGGGATGTCCGCATTACGCGGCCTCAGCTCTTTGCGACGGGCGACTCCGCTTTCATGGACAAGGGATCGGGATTGGCGCGGCTGATGCGCACGCCGAGCGTCGAAGCCCGACGGGCGCGGCCGTTCACTCTCACTGGGGGAATGATTGACGTATTTTCCACCAACCGCCTGGTGAATAGAGTGGTAGCCACGCCAAATGGCCACGCGAGCAGTCAGGACCTGCAGTTGTACGCTGACTCGGTGGACCTGCGCGTCCGCAATAATGAATTGGAACGCGCAATGGCATGGGGCAAGTCGGGAGCACACGCGACCTCCCCCGACCGCGACATCGTTGCGGATTCCATAGACGCGTTGCTTCCCAACCAGCGCATTCATCAAATCCGCTCGGTGGGGAACGCGTTCGCGACGAGTATTCCGGATAGTGCAACCATGACGACCAAGGATCGCGACTGGATCCGGGGGGATACGCTCATCGCGACATTCGACAGCGTGTCTCGTGTGGATTCGGCGCATACCCCTCCAGTCAAGACGATTATCGCCCGAAAGAACTCGCGCGCGTATTACCATGTCAAGAACGCGGCATACAAGAACCGGCCAGGCGTCAACTACGTCACGGGAAAGGACATCGACATTAACTTCCTGAACGGCGGCGTTGATACTGTCAAGGTGCGGGACAAGGCGAGCGGCATCTACATGGAAGCAGTTGATACGACTGTCAAGGCGAAGCCGAAACCAACGGGCAAGCAGGGATTGATCAAACCATGACGGCGCCGATCTATTCCGACGTTATTGCCTCGCTGCTGGCGCACGCCGCTGGTGACGAGCGATCTTCAGTACTCGCGCTTGAGGCGCTCGTGCGTTGCGCAGATGATACCGGATCGGCGACACTGAATGACATCGCCATCGGTTATCGCGCCGAGTATCTGCGCACGTTGCGCGAGGAAGGGAAGGATGCTCAGCGCGAAGCTGGGCGACTCAGCCTCGATGAGGTGCGTGCCTACCTTACAACATGGGTCCTCCCGCGTCTCGCCGCCGACCGCGTTGTCACGCTGCCGCCGGGTGACGTAACCGACTACACTCGGGTCAGACTCTCCGACAGTCTTTGGAGCGACATCGCTCCACTGCGCGCACAGGTCGCCGACATGTTGCGCCAGACCGGTGAGTTCCCACGGCCTGCCACGGGCGAAATTTCGCCTGAAGATCGCTCGCCAGGCAAGAGTCGACTGGAGGCGAGCGGCCTGGTAAAAGTGTATCGCCGTCGCAAGGTTGTGAACGAAGTTGCAATTCAGCTGAATCAGGGCGAGATCGTTGGCTTACTGGGCCCAAATGGCGCCGGCAAAACGACTGTCTTCTACATGATCGTCGGCCTCATCCAGCCGCTCGAGGGAAAGATTCTGCTCGACGGCGAGGACATCACGGAAACGCCGATGTACAAGCGCGCACGGCGTGGGATCGGCTATCTGTCGCAGGAGCCGTCGATATTTCGAAAGTTGTCGGTCGAGGATAATATCATGGCGATCCTCGAAACTCTTCCGCTATCACAGGCTGAGCGAAACGAACGCCTCGAACGACTTCTCGATGAGCTGAGCATCAAGCGCTTGCGCAAGAGCAAGGCGTACGCACTGTCTGGTGGCGAGCGCCGCCGTCTCGAAATAACCCGCGCGCTCGTCACAGACCCCAAGTTCATGATGCTCGACGAACCGTTCGCCGGGGTGGATCCGATTGCGGTGCACGATATTCAGAGCATTGTTTCAGGACTCCGTCAGCGCAATATTGGAGTGCTGATCAGCGACCATAACGTAGAGCAAACACTCGATATCGTTGACCGCGCGTACATAATGTTCGACGGTCAGGTGAAAGTATCAGGCACGGTACGCGACCTGGTTTTCGACGATACCGTGGCGAAGATCTATTTGGGCCCGACGCTAACAACTCGCCTCCGCGAGCGGTTTGCCAGTGGCATAGGAGCGCACACATGAGATCCGGTCTCAGTCAGTCAACTCAGATGCGGCAGGACCTGAAGATCAATCCGCGCCTTTATCAGGCGATGGATCTTCTTTACATGCCGCTACTCGACCTTCAGCAGCACCTGAAGCAGGAACTACTCAACAACCCGTTTCTCGACCTCGTCGAGGATGACGAGGAAGAAGAAGGCGACGAGACCGAAGAAGAACTGGAGGCACTCGCCGAGGAGCCTGAAAAGGTCGAGAAGGATGAGATCGACTGGGAAGAAATCCTTCTTGAAGGCTTCGACGCCGGCGGTCGCCGAGAGGAACATGAAGAGCGAGAGCACTTTGAAACAGTCACCGTCGAAGCGCGCGATCTCGGAGACCACCTGCGCGATCAACTCGCGTTGCTTGAGCTTACGCCGCGCCAGGCGCTCATTGGCGACGAATTCATAGGCAACATCAACGACGACGGATACCTTGCCGCAACGGTTTCGGAAATCGTAATCGCCCTGAACGACATGGCCCGCCACGCGGCGGACGAAGCTGGACGCGACATTTCGGACGAGATGTTCTACACGGATTCCGAGGGCGACGACATGCTCATCATAATCCAGACTCTCGACCCGCCGGGTGTCGCCGCGCGTGATCTCAAGGAATGTCTCCTGTTGCAACTTCGCGAGGCGGGTCTCCAGCAGTCAGTTCCATACCGTCTCGTCAGTGACTGCTTCGACGAACTGATCAACCACCGCTGGAGCGAGATCTCAAAGCGATTCGGCATCAGCGCGACCGATGTGCAGGCGGCTGCCGACGAAATCGCGAAGCTCGACCCGAAACCAGGTCTTCGCTACAGCTCCCGCTCGGACAATTACATAATCCCGGATTTGGTCGTCGACAAGATTGACGGTCAGTATCACGTATTCCTGAACGACGCCAATCTCCCTCGGCTCAAGTTGAGCAAGGCGTATCAGGAAATCGCTCGTGACAAGAAGAAGTTCGAAGGCGAGAATAAGGAGTTCATTTCAAGCAAGCTGAACTCCGCGAACTGGATGATTCAGGCTATCGAGCAACGTCGACAGACCATGCTCAAGGTCATGCATTACATCGTTGACAGACAGCACGAGTTCTTCGAGAAGGGGGTTCAGTTTCTCAAGCCGCTGACTCTCCGAGAAGTCGCCGAAGTCATCAGCATGCACGAGTCAACTGTGAGCCGTGTGACAAACGAGAAGTACGTCCAGACACCGCGCGGCGTGCTGCCGCTCAAGTTCTTCTTTTCCTCGGGACTGGCCACTGCTGACGGCGAGGATGTCTCCGCTCGCGGTATCAAGGCGCAACTCCAGAAGCTCGTTGAGGATGAGGATCCCAAGCACCCGCTCACGGACCAGGCGATCGTCAATATTCTCCGAGAGAGCGGGGTTCAGATTGCCCGTCGAACGGTCGCAAAGTATCGCGATCAGCTGGGCGTGCTACCGGCGAGAATGCGCAAGCGCGTATGAGCATGACTGCGCTGGTCAGCCGTCCGCTGGTGAGCGTCCTCGTGCCGGCCAAAGACGAGGCTGAAAATCTGCCGGAGTTCATGCGGCAGGCGGCAGCCGTGTTTGCCTCCGAGCCCGGCAAGTATGAGGTCATCGTCATCGACGATGGTTCCAGCGACGCAACACCGCAGGTGCTGGCTCAGCTCGAAGATGAGTATCCGTTTCTGCAGTCAGCTCGGCACATGAAACGCCGCGGCATCGCCGACGCACTCCGGACTGGGTATCTGCGCTCGCGCGG
>JBDTAZ010000015.1:0-3160 GCA_039924325.1 Gemmatimonadaceae bacterium | reverse complement strand
AATTGGGCGGATCGGGTCGTGCCATAACTCTCGCCAATCAGGAACTTGGGCGAATTCCACCGCTCATTGCGAGTCACGTACTGATAGATGAAGTCCGAGAACCAGGTTGCATCCTCTCTCACACCGTAGAACTGTGCCGTCTTCTGCCCTGGCGCCGGACGGCTGTAGCCCGTCGAGATCGCATCGATGAACACAAGATCGGTTGCGTCCAGGAACGAGTCGGAGTTGTCCGTGATGCGGTACGGTGCCGGCATCCCGTGACCATCTGCGGTCAGCACCACCTTCTTGGGACCAAGGCCCATGTGCGTGAACAGAGACGCCGAACCGGGGCCGCCATTGTACACGAAGGAGACGGGACGACGCGAAGCGTCCGGCACACCATTCTTTGTGTACGCCACGAAGAAGAAGGTGGCCTTCGCCGCGCCGGTGTCGTCGCGAATCACGTAAGTGCCCGTGGTCGCGGTGTAGTGGATCTGTTGCCCGCCGATCGTCGCGGTGTGCTGGGTGACGACAGTGGTGTCCACTGGCGGCATCTCCTTGGCACTCTCTGAACCGCCTCGAGCGCCGGTCCGAGGGAACTCGGAAACGCTCAGAAGCTTTGTGCCGGGCGGCGGAGTCCTCGGCGAGGAGGTGTCAGAAGGCATGGTGTCTGCCGTTCCGCCCCGATTCTGCGCGCCGGGACGCCCGCGCCCTGTCTGCTGCGCGCTCGCCGTACCAGCCGCCAGAAATGCGGTTAGAGCGCCGATCGCTATTCGTGTTGCGTTCATTACGTACTACCTCGTTGATGTTTAACGGGGGCAAGTATGAACCCTGCGGACGCATCGGTCAATACGAGCCCGATTCCTTGTCAGAAGGAACGTCTGACCGTACTACTAGGTGACGGAGACCTTCGTTGTCATTCCGTGCATGAAGTGCGGTTTGCCGTCCTTCGCGTCGGGTATCATGCACAGAATGAGATAATTGCCCGGCTTGAGATCAGCTGCGAACTCGGTGTGCCCCCAACGTGCCACACCGACAACACCACCCACCGCTTCAACTGCCGGGTCGCGCATGTCGGGCTTCAAGAGCCATTGCTCTACTTCGGCGTCGGTCTTCCCGGGCAGCACCCTCAGGATCGTGAAGTCGTGGTCTTGCGGCCCATCGTTGTCCACTCGAAACACGTGGGGACCGGCGGTGAACGCGCCCGTCGTGGCGATCGCGTAGTCGCGTTCGCGAACGTAGATGTCTGGAGTCGGTTCCACGGGGGCACCCGCACTTTGGCCGGTCACAGTGAGCGTCGACATCATTCCGCTCATGAAGTGTTCCTTGCCGGTCGAGTCGGGCCACCAGCAAATCATCGAATAAGTGCCTGGCTCCAGGACCGCGTACTGCGTGACGCTGTCGCCGGGTGAGATGGCGCCAGGGCCGCCCAACTCGCTGAACCAGGACAGCGGCTTGTTTCCGGTGATCGCCTGATAGACATCAGCCACAGTTTTGCCGGAATCCAGCCGCGCGAGACCGAGCATATGGATGGCGTGGCCTTGGTTCACAAGCCGAATCGCGACGAGCCCCGCCGGAACGCTGTGCGCGCTGTCGAATGCGAAGTCGCGAGCTACGACGCGGACAAGGGCCGGTTTGGTCGCTGTAGTCGAAGCATCGACGGATCGACTCGAAGCCGGCGGCGACGCCGCACATCCAAGTACACCCACAAACGCGAACGTACCGCCGATCAGCCAACGCATCCTTCCTACCTCGTTGTTCGGGACCGATAATACTGCGGATGACCGGAAGCGCGGTCAAGCAATCGAGAAGCCGAACAGCGCAACTTGCTCAAATATTTAGTGCGCTGGCTGTGCAGGTGGCGCGAACCACAACAAACCGTTCGCGTCCAGGTTCTGACGCGCTACTCTGACCGCGCCGGTGCAACCCATGCAAGCCCGCGCGCAAAATCGAGAGTCACATTCCACTTTTTCAAAAACGGCAAGTTGACGTTCCCGTCCATGATCATGTGATCCATCACCCGAGCGGGAGCCTCCAGCGGAATCTTGCCGCCGACGCTCAAACTCACACGCTGCATCGCAGTTGACTCCGGATCAAGCTTGAAAAGTGCGGCAATATGCTTCCCGATTATGATCGAATTGCCGCCGCCAGAATCCAGTTCCATCCACGCCATTCCGTCCGGCGTCGGCACGCCAATGTCCACTGTCAGCGCGAGACCCTCGGCGTCACGCACAATCCGAATCGGCACTGCGGTTCCCTTCGCGATACGAGCCGCAAGACTTGCCGCACTCTCGATAACGATAGCGCGACCGACGAACTCTAGTGTAATCGCGCGGCCGGCGAACAGATCGAAACCAAGCGAACCGTCCAGTCGTGGCTGTCCCGGTTTGAAGAACTTCGTGAAGTCGAATACGATCACGCTTGGCACGCTGAACCGCTGAGCCGAGGCGGCAAATGTGATCTCGTCGCAACGCATACCGTCTATTCGCCCGCCATTCATTTGGAAACCGGTGCTCTGGCCCCACGGCCTGCAGCCGATGGCTCGCGCGAATTCCGGGGTAATCATCGAGACCCCTTCGCCGGAGTCGAAGGCGAATGTACCATCGTGTCCATTCACACTCGCGTGTACGGTCGGGAAGTCGGGGTTGTCCTGATAGGGTTCGAGCTTGAGGACGGCGATCGGCGCACCTGACTGCGCGGAAATACTTGTTGCGCAGGCTACTGCACCCACAAGGAAAGAGACCAGTTTTAAGTGTTTCATACGGTATGACGGAGTAGAAATGCGTCAGCAGCAGGGTGCCTATCTTTTGGATGCCCGGTTGCATCTCAAGGTTGTGCGGGAAACTGTTCTCGAAAATCGCCCCGGCCGCCGTTTCGTACTGACTGCAGCCACTCTACAGTTCAGTGAGCGATTTCAGATCGGGGAAGAGTCGGTATTTTTATACGATCCAATGCGAGTACTGAGTCTTCTTCCCGCGGCCACCGAAATCGTCTGCGCCCTGGGCGCGGGCGGATCGCTGGTGGGTATCACTCACGAGTGCGATTTCCCCGGTGATGTGGTTGGAACGCTCCCACGAGTGACGCGTTCGACACTCGACGAAGCCGTCAATCTTCCAGGCGATATAGATCGAGCAGTTCGTGCGCAAGCGGAGAGTGGGCAACCACTCTACACGCTGGACGA
>JBDTAZ010000014.1:0-3361 GCA_039924325.1 Gemmatimonadaceae bacterium | reverse complement strand
CGCAGGGGCCACACCCGTTCCCGTTCCGAACACGAGCGTTAAGCCCTGCAGCGCCGATGGTACTCCGATCGAGAGATCGCGGGAGAGTAGGCCGTCGCCGGCACTTTTTTCAAAAGGCCGTCCATTTTTGGGCGGCCTTTTGTATTTTCACCCATCTCTATGACCAAAGCCGGAACCGTTACCGTCGCCGGTAAGCCCAACGCTGGCAAATCAACCCTCCTGAACCGACTCGTCGGGCAGAAGCTGAGTATCACCAGCGATAAACCCCAGTCAACTCGAGACCGCGTCGTAGGCATCCGCACCGACGGCGACTCGCAGATGATCCTGGCTGACACGCCCGGCCTGCTCGATCCGACATACCTGCTTCAATCCGCCATGCAGTCAGCCGCGGTCTCCGCGCTCGGCGACGCCGACTGCATCGTCTATGTCTGCGATGCGCGAGATGGCGTACCCGTTTCCCTGCAACAAGCCGCAGGACTCGAGTCGGCTCCACGCGCAGCGACGCTGATCGCACTCAACAAATCAGACCTGCTCAACCCAACCGAGCGGGCAAATCTCGCCCAAGCGCTGCCCGACGCGCTCTTCATATCTGCGCTCACGGGAGAAGGCTTCCCGGAGCTGATCTCCGCGATCGAAGCCCACCTCCCCGAAAGCCCGTTCCTGTTCCCGGTCGAGCATGTCAGCATACATTCTGTTCGCTTCCTCGCGGCCGAGCTCATTAGAGAAACAGCCCTTGAGCAGCTCGGCGCGGAGGTACCTTACAGCATCGCTTGCGAGATCGAAGAGTTTCGGGAGGACCGGTCTCCTATCTACATTCGTGCGGTGATCCACGTTGAACGCGACAGCCAGAAACGCATCCTCATCGGCGAAAAGGGAAGACGTATCAAGCTCCTCGGAACGGCGGCTCGAAAGAAGATCGAAACACTTACAGGTAGCAACGTGTATCTCGACCTTTGGGTCAAAGTGTTGCAGAATTGGAGAAAGGATGCAGCGGCACTTCGCCGCTTTGGCTATACGACTCACAACTGATATCCGCATGCCCGTCGCTCCACAGTTACTCGAGATCCTCGTTTGCCCCAAGTGCAAGGGACCGCTCGACTATCGCGAAGCCGAAGATGCCCTTATCTGTCAGCACGACAAGCTCAGATACCCAGTGCGAGACGGTATTCCGATCATGCTGATTGATGAGGCCACGCCCGCCTAGCGTGCGAGCACATCTGACAACTCGATTGGCCGCGACCAACGCAGCAATCAAAGCATCCGTCGCCGCCGCATTCACGGCAGCATTCGCTGCATTCGTCGCGGTTGTCGTGCTTGCGCTGCCAACGACGTTGCGGGCGCAATCGGGCCAGGAAACGATCTTCCTGCTGCTTCCCGTCGGCGCGCGCGCGGTCGGCATGGGCGAGGCAGTTGTCGCGCAGCGCGGCGGAAGCGACATGCTCTGGTGGAATCCGGCCGCACTGGCCGGTAACGACTCAGCTGGCCATGAGATCGCACTTCACCACTCGACAACTGTAGTCGGGCAGGGAAATGCGCTCGGCGTCGTCTGGCCGTTCCAGAACAAGAGCGTGATCGGCTTCGCCGTCAACATTCTTGATCTTGGCCAACAGACGCTCACCGACGATCAGGGAAACGGTATCGGCGTCGCCACGCCCACAGACTACTCGATCGCCGCCAGCTACGCCGCCCCGTTGATGTCCTGGCTCACTGTCGGGGCAACCGCCAAACACGTAGAGGCGGGCATTCCTTGTTCCGGCGTTTGCACCGGACTCGGGCTCGAGGGCTCCAGATCCAATGGCTTGGACCTCGGCTTGCAGCTTCGACCGACAATGATACCGCTTACAATTGGTGCGGCAGCGCGCAATCTCGGCGTCACCGGCCCTGCTGGGCGCCCCGGGAGGCTGGATCTTGGAGCTGACTACCTGGTGGTCGCGTTCGAGCGAGGCGATGATCGCGTCGAGGTCCACGGCGCGGCGAGCCTTATCAGTACCGTTAACTTCGATAGCACCAGCTCGAGGTTTGGGACGGACGTGATAGTGGATGAGCGCCTGCATGTCCGCGCCGGCTACATACGTGATCCCGCAAACGGCTCAGGCGGCTCCATCGGAGTTGGACTTCAGTCCGGTAAACTGGTGTTTGACCTCGGGCGGACCTACGGAGGGCTGACGGGTACCAATGACAAGCCGCCTACGTACTTCTCGCTCCGATACCTGTGGTAGTCTTAACTGTCTGTATATGGGTGGCCGGCGAGTCTGCCGTTATCACCGGACGTGCAGTTATCTTTGACCAGTTGAGATGACGGATCAGTCGCTCCCCACTCCCCAGCTGCCAATAGCTCTCCTGCTGCAACCGGCGGAGGTCGCCCTACCGCCCGTCGTGGCGGGGTGGGTCGGCCACCAGCCGGTGACGGTTGTACCGGTCACGTCCATCGACGATCTGATGGTCTATGCGCTCCGGTCCCGACCGCGATTCATTGTCATCGACGGACGTACCCGCGTAAACGATCCGCTCCAGGCTTGCCGGAAGATCAAACGCGACCCCTACACAGGGGTCGTCCCGGTTATTTACGTGGCCCCTGACGGCCTGCGGCCGCGAATCGAGGCGCTCGACGCGCTTGCCGATGAGGTCGTTTCGGCCGAAATGGACGAATCGGAGGCCAAGACTCGCCTCAGATGTGCGCTGATCAGGTCGGATCGTGACGTCAACGTGCACCCGTCCACCCGCGTGCCCGGGGCGCCGGCAATCCATGATGCAATCCGGGAGCGGCTCGACACGCCATTTGCCACGTGCTACGCCGATCTGGATCATTTCAAGGAATTCAACGATCGGTATAGCTACGTCGAGGGCGATAGGGTCATTCGCCTGCTGGCGGCCCTCCTGCACGATACCGTGCGCGGGATGGTAGGCGACGAAGGATTCGTAGGGCACATCGGCGGCGATGATTTTATTTTTCTGATTCCACGCGACAGAGTTGACGATGTGTGCAGTGAAATCGTCCAGACATTTGATACCCTGATCGCGTACCAGTACTCGGAGCACGACAGGCGAGCGGGATATTTCTTCGGAAAGGACAGGCGTGGCCAGCTTCACCGGGTACCTTTGATGACGCTTTCGATCGGCGTCGTCACCAACGAAAGGCGCACTTTCACTCAATCCGTTGCAGTGAGCGCGCTCGCTACAGAAATGAAGACTTACGCAAAGACCCTTCCCGGATCCGTGTATGCAGTGGACAGACGCACTGATGACAGATCCGAGACTTCGACATCGCAGTTGACTGAAACCGGTGCCCGTCAATGACGCCAATGATCGTGCAGTGCTCATCGTGTCTGACCGAATTCGAACTGGATCCGGACAAGGTTCC
>JBDTAZ010000013.1:0-7578 GCA_039924325.1 Gemmatimonadaceae bacterium | reverse complement strand
CGGGAGATATCGCTCAAGTCAGGTGAGTCCTTCAGGAACGAACCTGGAATGGTACATCAGATGGAGGCGGTAACAGATTGTGACGTGCTCGAGGCGTCAACACCGCATCTTGACGATGTCGTCCGTCTGAAAGATCGCTATGGCAGAGAGGGCACCAGCGCGCCTTAGCGCGTTTTGCGGGTTGCCGCAATGCGGAACGACGACTAATCGCCGCGATCGGAAGGCGCTTCTGGTGAGGCAGGCACGGGGGTCTGCCAGCAGGAATTCAGCCCGCCCCGACGGAGATTGGCTTGATGAAAGTGATAATCCCGCTTGCAGGCAAGGGAACGCGGCTACGGCCGCACACGCATGTCACGCCCAAGCCAATGCTGCGGGTGGCGGGAAAACCGGTTATGGAATACGTGCTCGACGATGTGAAAGGACTGCCGGATGTACAGCAGATCATCTACATCACGGGCCATTTGAAGGAAAAGGTTGAGGAATTTGCGCGTGGTTGTACCGACATTCCTTCGGTCTTTGTAGAGCAGAAGGTCCAGGACGGCACCGCTGGCGCAGTTGCGCTGGCGCGAGATTACGTCGACCAACCTGTGCTCATCATCTTTGTAGATACGATTTTCGATGCGGATCTCTCGATCATATCGTCGTCGGATGCAGATGGGATAATCTGGACGAAGGAAGTCGAGGATTATCAGCGGTTCGGTGTTGTGGTGACTGACGAAGACGGTTTCATGACAAAGATCGTGGAGAAGCCGACGACGCCCATCTCAAAGCGCGCCAATATCGGACTCTACTACATCAGGAACTGGAAGTTGTTGTTTGAGGGAATTGCGGCGGTGCTCAAGCAGGCGCCGAATTCGGGCGAGTGGTATCTGACCGACGCGTTTCAGTACATGATTGACCACGGTGCGAAGATCCGGGTTGTCGATGTGGCGGGGTGGTATGACGCCGGCAAGATCGACACATTGATTGCCACGAACCGCGCGATGCTCGAGCGTGGCGGCGCGAGGGCGCCCAAGTCGATTGTGAACTCGACGATAATCGATCCCGTGTACGTCGAGGATGGAGTAACGATCCGGAATTCAATCGTCGGTCCCAACGTTTCGATCGGTGAGGGAAGCAACATCGACGGCTCAACGCTGTCTGATTCCATCGTCGAAACATGCACGGACATCACGGGATCGACACTTATACGATCCCTGGTCGGCCATCACACGGTGGTTTCGGGAGTTACCGGCGAGATCACGATCGGCGATCACTCCGAAGTGCACGCGACATTGCGCGCCGTACAGGGTTGATGCGCTCTCCGTAGTCTGCGGAGAGAGCACGAAAAGCAGAAGGGAAGCCAACGCTTCCCTTTTTTTCATTGCGTGAGCGAAACGTTTATGACGCAGCCCAGGAAGCCGCTCGGTCGGAATGTCATTTCACTCGGCGTGGTGAGTTTTTTCACCGACGTTGCATCAGAAATGATGTACCCGCTGCTGCCAGTATTTCTCGCGTCGGTGCTTGGGGCGAGTGCGAGTTTCATCGGAGTGATAGAAGGAGCGGCGGAGTCGGTGGCCGCGCTGCTCAAGCTTGCGAGCGGGTGGTGGTCCGACCGGGTTGAGTCTCGCAAAGGCCTCGTCGTCGCGGGGTACGTGCTTGCGTCGCTGGTGCGACCCTTCACCGCGGCGACACATACGGCGAGCCAGGTACTTGGCATCCGTGTCACGGATCGTATCGGAAAGGGAATCCGTTCTACGCCACGGGACGCATTGATTGCCGAGTCTGTGGACCCGTCAATTCGTGGGCGTGCGTTTGGTTTTCACGCGGCGGCTGACAATGCAGGTGCTGTCGTGGGGCCGCTCGTCGCGTTCGCGGTGCTCTATGAGTGGCATACTCCTTTGCGCACGGTATTCTGGCTGACAGCGATACCGGGCGTGCTTGCGGTTCTCGTGTTGTGGATATTTGTCAAAGACATTCCACATGCCGCGTCGACGGGTAATCGGCCACCGATGCTCGGGACAGATTTATCTGGTCGTTTCTGGGGCTATCTGGTAGTCGTGTTCACCTTCACGATTGGCAACTCGACAGATGCATTTCTGCTGCTTCGCGCCCGGCAGCTCGGCGTCGGAATCGCGCTGGCGCCCGTTTTGTGGGCTCTCCTGAACTTTATCAAGGCGATCACGGGGACATATGGTGGCGGCCTGTCGGATCGCATCGGACGGAAGCCGTTGATCATTGGCGGCTGGATGGTCTACGCTGCCGTGTATCTCGCGTTCGGCCTGGCGCACTCGGCGTGGCAGGCCTGGGCGCTATTCGCCGTCTATGGTTTGTTCTACGGAATGACGGAAGGAACGGAGAAGGCGCTGGTGGTGGATCTGGTTCCGTCACAGCGCAAAGGTACGGCTCTCGGATGGTACAACCTCGCGATCGGAATAGGAGCTTTGCCGGCGTCGCTGATATTTGGTGCAATCTGGGATAGCGCTGGCGCGCCGAGGGCGTTCATGTTCGGCGGAGCAATCGCATTGCTCGCCTCGCTGGGCATGATATTCGTCGATGTTCGCGGCGGTGCACCTTTGGAAGCGTAACACCGCCGCGGCAGTACGAACGCTTAAGCGCTACAGCGGCGGGAGGACGGCCGACGTCGCCGACTTCCCGATGGTTCTCTGGAAGAGTGTGAAGATGCGAGTGTACTCGTCTGTCCACGAGTCAGGCCGCAGGAATCCATGACTTTCTACTGGATACGAAGCGAGTTCCCAGTTGGTCTTGTGAAGCTCGATGAGCCGCTCAGTTAGGCGAACGATGTCCTCGTAATTGACGTTTGTGTCTACCATTCCGTGAGCCATCAAGAGTGGTGCGCGCAGTCCCTGCGCGAAATAAATCGGCGATGACTGGTGGTAGGCGAGTGTGTCGTCCTGCGGAAGATTGAGGATGGCCGCGGTGTAACCGTGATTGTAGTGTGCCCAGTCGGTAACGCTGCGGAGTGCAGCGCCTGCTCCGAAATAATCAGGCGCGGTGAATAGCGCCATCAGCGTCATGAAGCCACCGTAGCTTCCGCCATAAATTCCGATCCGGCTGGCCGGGATGCCATACGTCGATGTCAGGTATTTGGAAACATCGACTTCGTCCTGCAAGTCGCGTCCGCCCATGTGTCGATAGATCGCGGTGCGCCAGTCGCGGCCGTATCCTGAGGAGGCTCGGTAATCCGCGTCCATTACCGTGTAACCATTTTTCGCGAGTAGCTGGTTGAACATGTATTCGCGCGGGTATTCGGACCAAAAGTTCCCGACATTATGGAGATATCCGGCGCCGTGAACGAAGATGACAGCTGCACCATTCGATTTCGCCCCAACATCTTCAGGGCGATAGATGTGTGCGGGCACTTGTACTCCGTCGGACGCAGTGACCATTACGATTTTCGGCGCGACCCACTTCTGCTTCAGGAACTCGGCGCTCGGCGATACGGTCAGTTGCGCTTCCGATGCGCCGGGCTTGTTCGGCATGACGTACAGCTCTGGAGGCCGATTGACGTAGGAATACACGTCGGCCACGAGGCGACGATCTGGTGACACCGTTGCTGCGTGTCTACCTGGCATCGTCGTCAAGCGAGTGAGGGTGCCGCCGGCAACAGGGAGAGAGAAGAGGTGCTCATCGAACGGCGATGGATCGTTCGTAGTGAGGTCGAAGCTGCGGCCATCCGGCGAGAGCGACACGCCGAGGACTTCCCATTTACCATTCGTGAGTTGATGGACATCGCCGCCCTGCGCCGCGGCGGTGTAGAGATGAGCATAACCTGTTGCCTCGGAGACGTACCAGATACGTTTGCCGCCGTCGTACCAGCCGCCGCATCTTGCGCATGGCCCGCCAACCCAAGCGGTGTCCGTGAGCGTTTCAACGTTGTGCAGTGCGCCGTCTTCTGATAAAAGGCTATAGGTGATCCGCTGCTTGTTGTCCGGACTGAACGCGGACAGCAATGCGTTGGTTCCGGTTGCGTTCCATCCGTTGACGACCACATAGGCGGCTAGCGAGTCGTTGGAGAACATGTGCAGTTTCTTCACGGACATTGTCGGGAATGACACATACAGCATTTCGACGCGCGGTTGCGCATCGCCCACCACGGATCTGCCTTTTTGTGGCTCCGTATAGCCGCTAGCAGTTACCCAGTAGGGAATATCGACCTGCGTGGCCTTGGACGGCGTGCGGAGTGTGACAAGCGCTCCGCGGCCGCTTGGCGAGATACTTATCGCCTGGATTGTCCGGTCGCGACCAACATAAATCGGAGACGGACCACGCAGCGCGCTCATTATGCTCCGGTCCGCCTTGTTCGCACTATCAGCGGCGAGTTGTTCGCGGACGACTTCAAAGAGAGCGATTTGTTGCTCCTCAAGTCGTGTTTTCTGGGCCGACTTGTGTCCTGTCGAGTCCGTCGGCTTCGATCCGGGGCGAAGGTCTGTCAGTTGAGTGATAAGCCCCGACGCCAGATTCATTGAGAATGCGTTTCCATCGCGTACGAAGTACAACAGCTTGCTGTCGCTGCTGAGAACAGCGTTGGATTCTCTCGCCTCGGTCTGTGTGATTCGGCGTAACGCGGCTGTCTTGAAGTCGATCAGATAGATATCGCCGCCGACGTCCTCGGCGCCCTGTCGCCCATCGCTCGATGCTATTGCCTCGGCGGTGTAAGGAGCCGCAGAATCGGCCTGCGCCGGGGTCAGTTTCTCTGGCTTGGAGCCAGCCAAAGCGCGGACGCGGTACTCGGACGGCGGGGTCTTCCAACTGCTGCCGGGCTCAACCCAGGAGAAGTAGATCCATCGACTGTCTGCAGACCACCGCACGTTCTCCGGCGGAGTCCCGTATAGCTCCGGGCCACGCATGATATTCCTGATGGAGAAATCAAACGGCTCGGATGCGGACTGGGCCAGGAGTGGTGCAGGCATCGCGAGCGCCAGCGTAGTCAGAATGACGGTCGTATTGCGCATGGAGGAAAATCGGGTTAGGTGGTGGAATTCTGGTTGAACGACGACTTCCAATTTCGGCTGGGATCGACGTAGCACTGGCTGCAAATCCCATTGCCGGCTTTAGGCGATCGGCGCTGAAATTGGTTCGATATTAGGTTTTGTGCAATGAAGTTCGCTCTACTTTCGGTTGCTGCGTTCCTGTTTACAGGACTTGCACCCATACGGCTCGCCGCGCAGGGCGGACAGGTAGCACCTCCCGCGCGGGCACGTCCGCTGGAACGGTTGGCTTCCGAACAGATGCTCGTCCTACCGGTTCAGTACCTGACGTTCGCCGACTCGTTGGGCTGGTCGCAGGGAGCGCCATCTTCTCGCGCCTATCTCAATACGGTCGACGATGAGATTGCGTTCGCTTTGAAGCAACGTGGGCTCAAAGGTCGCTGGACTCTCGCGCCCGACATTATCAGATCGGTGGAGCGTAACCCGGGCTATGCGCCGGACCCGCGCGCACTCACCGCAAGCGAGATTCGTTGGGGACAAAAGGACACCGGCTGGCAACTGCAGGAGCCCCTTGCGTCCCAGTTGCGCACACTCGTGGCGCTGACAGACGCTAGATACGTTCTCTTTCCAGTGGAGATGCGGATTGTTGGATCGAAAGGAGTCGGCCACGCGATGCTGCATCTTGTAATCATTGACGCTCGGCGATCGCAGGTGCAATGGTCCGGGGATCTGGGTGGCGCTGATCAGACCAAGTTCTCGCCCGCGATTGCGGCAGACATCGCGTCTCGCCTGGCGGACCTGATCGCAGCGCCGGTGCCTTAAGGAAAGTGCTCCAAGCCGAATGACCAGAATTCTCCACGTTTCCGATCTGCACTTCGGCCGGCCCGCGGTGCTGGAGCAGATCGACGCCATCGAGGCAGCGATCGCGAGACGTTCTTTCGACGCCGTTGCGGCGTCGGGAGATTTCTCACAACGGGCGCGGGCTGGCGAGTTCCAGCGCGCCGCTGCGTTTCTACGCGACGCCAGGAAATTCTGCCCGGTGATCACAGTACCCGGCAACCACGATGTCGCGTGGTGGTTTGCGCCAGTCGGGATTGGAGACGAGCGCAAGGTGTATGAGAATTACCGCGCCTACATATCCGATGATCTGGAACCGACCCTGCAGGTACCGGGCGCGTATTTTGTTGGCGTCAATACTGCGCACGGTGTGACTGCGCGGACGCTGACGTTGAATCCCAGAGACATTTCAATAATTGGGGATTTGACGCCCGGCCAAATTGACGCGGCGAGACGGAAATATGGAGACGCGCCGGTCGGTGATGTCAAGGTGATTGTGATGCATCACAACCCAGTCGCAGGCGAGCTGTCGCAGCGCTTTGGTCTGAAGCACACGTCACGGATTCTCAACACATTTGCGGAGATGGGTGTGGAGCTCGTGCTGTGCGGGCATGATCACCAGGAAGCGGTCAATTTCATCGAGCATCCGCGCAAGGACGTGATCGTTTCGACCGCAGGCACGGTGTCAAACCGATCACGGGGCGGGCGCCCATCGTCGTACAATGTGATAACGATTGAACCGCAGACAATCACGGTCGCAACATTCATCTGGGATGGGGAAGGGGAGTTCATTTCGGGCCCGCAGCGTTGTTTCGAACGCTGAGGGACAAACTGCGGCTCGACCGCCTGCGTCAGCTTTGGACGCAGTGCGACCTCTTCGATGTGATACCGGTGCGCACTGCGCCGACCCATGTGTCACCCAAGCGGCGCGTGGCCCCCGTACGGAAGAAACCAGGACCAGATCGACGGGTTCGTGCCAGCGACGTCGAAGTAATTGCGCGACTCCAGCTGGCGCACGCCGAGTACAATTCCACGCTCTTCGCGGGCGAGCTTGGTGAAATTAGGATGCGAATTTCACGACGGATGAAACATCGGCTCGGCCATTACATGGCGGCCGGTGGGGGCCAGAGCGCCGAGATCGCGCTTGCGTTGCGGCATCTGGAACGCGACCCATGGGACGACGTGCTGCACACCCTGGTTCACGAGATGGTTCACCAGTGGCAGGACCAGAATGGGATGGCGCTGGACCACGGCCAGGCATTTCGGGCCAAGGCGCGGGCTATTGGGATCAGTGCCCGGGCGACGCGGCCGGCAAATCCCGCGGCGCATCCGCGGCTCGCGGCGAGGTCCGGGAGCAGGATCGAGCCCTGAGGCAGGGATTTCCGGGGGGATGCCATGGCGGCCTCGGGTAATTCCATGGGTGGGACAGGGCGCACGATCGCGGTATCTTTCGACATGGCTACGAACCCTCTCGATCTCTGTGATATAGACTCCGTCCTGTCTGAGGATGAACGTGCGGTGCGCGATTCTGTCCGCGCTTTCGTCAATGACAAGGTGCTTCCGATCATCGGTGACGCTTACGTCGAAGGTCATTTTCCGCGCGAAATAATTGCGGGCATGGCTGAACTTGGCGTTCTGGGTGCCAACCTTCCCGAAGAGTATGGCTGTGCTGGCCTGAACAATGTCGCGTACGGTCTCATCATGCAGGAGCTCGAGCGTGGCGACTCGGGGGTGAGGTCATTTGCCTCGGTTCAGGGCGCGCTGGTGATGTATCCCGTGTTCGCATTTGGCTCCGATGAGCAGAAGTCGC
>JBDTAZ010000012.1:0-3054 GCA_039924325.1 Gemmatimonadaceae bacterium | reverse complement strand
TCTCCGCTACCGTACCAGCACCCAGATCCCGGAACTTCCGAGCCTGCGGAAGCACCTTGCGCTCAAGCGATCCAACCGCGCTGTTATACGCCTCGACCGATTTCTCCAGACTGCGACGCAGGGTATCGAAATGGTTCGAGAACGTGCTAATGCGGGAGTACATCTCCTTGCCAAGTGCGCTGATTTCTTCGGCGTTCTTCGCAATCCGATCCTGCTGCCATCCATAAGCGATTGAACGCAGCAACGCGATCAAGGTCGTCGGGCTCGATGGGATTACGTGTTGATCGAAACCATATTCGATCAGCCCTGGATCATACTGCAGCGCCGCACTGAAGAACGTTTCGCCCGGGAGAAACATCACTACGAATTCAGGGGTGGACTCGAACTGTCCCCAGTAAGCCTTCTGGCCAAGTTTGACCATGTGGTCGCGGACCTGCCGCGAGTGGTCTCGCATGAGTCGCTCGCGTTCGACTTCGTCGGTGCATTCGATCGCCGCGAGATACGCCATCAATGGCGCCTTCGCATCTACGATGATCACCTTACCGCCTGGCAGTCGCACCGTGAGGTCGGGTCGCAACTTACCGTCCCCACTATCAATAGTCGTCTGTTCGGTAAAGTCGCAATGATCGAGCATTCCGGCCATCTCGCATACGCGCTTCAACTGCATCTCGCCCCAGCGGCCGCGCACCGTCGGTGAGCGAAGCGCCTCGCCGAGTTGCTTCGTTCGTCCACTTAGTTCACGTTGCGTCTCGCCCATGGAGCGCAGTTGCTCGATCAGCGATTCATACGATCCGACGCGTGCCAACTCAACCTTCTGGATGGTACCGTCCATCTTCTCGAGCGTTTCCTTGATCGGCGACACCATCTCGCTGATTGCCTGCTGCCGGAGTTCGAGATCTGACGATGTGCTCTGCTGCATTTCTGACAGCGACGTACGCGCAAGCTGCAGAAAGGATTCGCTGTTCTGTCGAAGCGCCTCGGCTCCCATCGACTGAAATGCCTCGCGCAGGCGCTGCTCTGCCTGCTCGATCACGGCAACCTTGTCGTCGTTGCTCTTGCGTTCCGCGTCAAGCTGCGCGGTGAGTGCGGCACATTTCACGTCAGCCGCACCGAGCTGCTCGACACGCAGATTCAATCGTGCAGCTTCTGCGCTCCTGATTTCAAATCGCGCGCTGAGATCGGCGACTCTGCTTTGCAGGACGCCAAGAAGTGTGCGTTGGCGCGTTACGGCAGCAAGCCATCCAAGTCCGACCCCTACGGCGAGGAGTGCGACCGCGACTCCGAAGAGAACCATTGGAGTCACGTCAGACACGGGACGCTCCAGACGCGGCGTGCGCTTCTCCCCATACGCGGTCGCTCAACTTGTAGCCTTTGAGCTTCGCGATCTGCACGGCCTGACCTGTATGGAGTGCCAGATGCACGGTAGCGTTGAGGAAGTCTTCGTACACTGTCCAGTGGCGCCCCTCGGGATCGCGCGACGGTGCTGCGTAGTCCTCCGGCTTGAGCGAATCCATCACGGCCCGGACGTCCGAGACCGCGCGACTGAACTCGGTCGATATCTCACCCTTGCTGAGTCGGCGCGAAGAGTCGAACTCCTGCGACCTGTTGCGCACGTAATCGGTCCCGCCAACGTGTCGGCCGATGAAGTGTCGAAGGTTGCCCGCGCAGTGCAGGGCCAGCACCGCGATTGGATTCACCCCGTCCGCCGGTTCCCACCACACCGACTGGTCGTCGAACGGCTCCAGCGCCGCATTCATCATCTGGGGGAGCGCATCCGTGAGTCGCGTGCGCAAAGCGGA
This sequence comes from Gemmatimonadaceae bacterium, assembly GCA_039924325.1. GTDB lineage: Bacteria > Gemmatimonadota > Gemmatimonadetes > Gemmatimonadales > Gemmatimonadaceae > Fen-1247. The sequence continues at coordinate 1,255 of JBDTAZ010000012.1, read as the reverse complement.
GACCTGAAGGTCCTTGGGGTGAGGAACTGACATCTATCTGCCTGTGTTGGAATGCTCGCCGAATAGCACAGCTGCGCCCGCACTGTCAAAACACGACAGTTTACGGTGATGTTTGGTAACATTGCATCCGATACTTGCCTGCCGCCCAATTCTTTCGACCCGTTCCGAATTCGAAATGAGCACCGCATCCGATCCGTTCGCCGACCTGTCCAATGCAACCGGTGATCTACCGACTGACATCTTCCGCAAGCATGGCCATGAGCTGATCGACTGGATCGCTGGGTATCTGGACGACCCGGGTCAGTATCCGGTCTTGTCCCGGTCCAGGCCTGGTGACACTATCGCGGCGCTGCCCGCTGTTGCGCCGGTAAATGCCGAGTCGATGACAGACATCCTCGCCGACTTCGAGCGGGTGATAATGCCCGGTATCACGCACTGGAACGGCCCGTCGTTCTTCGCCTATTTCGCGATCAGCGCTTCGATACCGGGCATACTTGGCGAGATGTTGGCGGCGGCGCTCGACACCAACGCCATGCTTTGGAAGTCGAGTCCGAGTGCGACCGAGTTGGAGATGGTGGTGCTCGACTGGTTGAGGCAAGCGTTGGGACTCAAGACCCCGTGGTTCGGAGTGATCAACGACACGGCGAGCATATCAACCATGCTGGCGCTGGTGGCGGCCAGGGAATCAGCACGACCGGATATTCGGGAGAAGGGTGCTTCTGGGCGCGATGATGTCCCGATCATGCGCGTATACTGTTCCGAACATGCCCACTCATCTGTGGACAAGGGTGCGATAACAATCGGCTTTGGCCGCGAGAACGTGGTGCACATTCCCGTGGACGAAGCGTTCCGAATGCGGCCCGAGGCTCTCGCCGGCGCGATCGCCGATGACCGGAAGCGCGGGTTCCTGCCCGTCGCCGTAGTCGCAACGATAGGTACAACCAGCACAACCAGCATCGATCCGGTGCCGGCAATCGCCGACATCTGCGAGCGCGAGGGGATCTGGCTGCACGTGGATGGCGCGTACGGCGGATCGGCCGGCATTGTGCCCGAGCTTCGCCATTACCTGGACGGCGCCGACCGTGCCGACTCGATGGTGGTGAACCCGCACAAGTGGCTCTTCACTCCGGTGGACTGCTCGGTGCTCTGGGTGAAGGATCGAGCCCTGCTCAAGCGGGCGTTCTCGCTGGTCCCCGAATACCTGGTCACGGCAGAGACTGGCGAAGTGGTCGACCTGATGGACTATGGGGTGCAG
>JBDTAZ010000011.1:0-36195 GCA_039924325.1 Gemmatimonadaceae bacterium | reverse complement strand
ATCGGTTGGCGTGAACCCCGGTCGGCCGAGCCAGCGGGCGAGCAATACGGCGATCTTTCTAGGCTCAATTGGTTCGCGCGAATACACGTTCCCGACCTACAAGATAGCTCCTACGGTTTGGAGCGTTGCTGCATACGCAAAAGCCGCACGGTCCGACAACATTGCAGCAATTCCGAATGCAACGAGCTCGTATTCCGGAGCGAGCGACGAGGCTATAGCATCGCTGCAGGGGCATCTGTCATCATACATACATGATGTGTATTTGCTGGACGCAAGCACATCCATTTCGACTTCTCGTACAGGAACAACGCCAGACCTCTGGCTGCCGAGCGGAACGGTCGCTTTGGAATCGCAGTTAAGTGATGGTACAATGGGATTCCGCGGCGTGAATTTTGGCGGCAATAGTGGACTGGTGCAGGAGCGGACGCAATCGACGTGGGAAACGGCGGCCAACATCAAGCTGTATCCGCCGGGACAAGCAGAACATCGTGTAAAAATCGCGGCAGATTCACGAGTTGATGGCTGGCGCCAGGCGGGCGAGCGTTCACTTGGCGGTTTCACATTCAATTCGATCGGCCAAGTTGAAGCGAACACCCCGACAGGATTCACCAGAACCCTCAATACGCCAACGCGATCCGCCGCAACGTGGAACGGGTTTGTCTCAATTGGCGATTATTGGCAAAAGTCGGACGTGTTTCAATTGCTTTATGGGGTTCGGCTGGAGGGGAATCGCTTTCTCGGAACACCAGCGTACAACCCGGCGATCGAGACCGCATTTGGAGAACGGACCGACTTTGCGTCCAACAGAATCCATTTGAGTCCGAGAATCGGTTTCACGTACACAATGCATGATCATCACGCATCGGTGCCTTACGACATCGGAAGCGCCGCTTCGGGTCCCACGAGTTTCCTGCGCGGTGGAATCGGTGAATTTAGATCACTCATGGGCCCGTCACTGCTCGGCGGGGTCCTGGGTAGAAACGGCCTCGCTTCGGGCGCTCAAACCATCTCGTGCGTCGGCACCGCGACTCCGACGCCGATGTGGGGGTTGTACTCCGCAGATCCGGCATCCGTGCCGACGGATTGCGTCGGCGGTCCGGCGCAACGTTCCTTCGTTGATGTCGCGCCGTCCGTGGAAGTGCTCGACCATTCGTACAACGCGCCGCGGAGTTGGCGCGCGAATCTTTCCTATGGATCGGAGTACCGGGGGCTCGTCTATTCGATCGGGGGCGCATACTCGCTCAATCTGAATCAACCCGGTTTGCAGGACCTGAATTTCGCGAATCAGGTACGGTTCACGACGTCGGACGAAGAGAGACCGGTTTACGTCAGCGCCGCGTCGATAGTACCGGGCAGCGGCGCCCTCGTGGCGACATCCGCGAGGCGTGACTCTTTGTTTGGCTCTGTTGTGGACCACATATCAAATCTTCGGTCCACGAACGAGCAGCTTACGGTTTCGGTGGCACCTGATCTGGACGATACCCATCATTGGTTCACATCACTCGCGTATACGATCGCCGACAGCCGAGCAATTACAAGCGGCTTCGACAACACCACGTTCGGCTCCCCGGAGACCAGGTCCTGGGCGAGAAGCGGCTTTGACGTGCGACACCGCATAGTGGTGCAGGCAGGTGAGAGCCGGGGCGGCCTTGTGTTCACGATGTTCGGCAGGCTTCAGTCCGGCGTTCCGTACACGCCGATTGTTGGATCGGACGTCAATGGAGACGGACTGATAAATGATCGAGCATTTATTTTTGATCCGAGAGCGACAACAGGTCCCGCGCTGACGGCTGCGATGAAATCACTGATGCAAACCTCGCAACGTGGTGTTCGAGACTGCCTTGTGAGGCAAGTGGGACGTCCCGCTGCGGTCAACAGTTGCGAAGGTCCGTGGACGGCGTCAATGAACGCCCAGATGCAGTACGCATTCATGTTCCCTCGCACTCGGCAACATGCCAGTGTCACGCTGGCGTTCATGAATCCGCTGGGCGGACTGGACCAGCTGTTGCACGGCGAGGATCATCTGCACGGTTGGGGGACCAGCGTATACCCGAACACCGTTCTGTACAACGTGCGTGGTTTCGATTCTGCCAATCAGACTTACAACTATTCCGTCAATCCCAGATTTGGGGATACACGACCGGGTTCCGGTGTTGCACGCGCGCCGTTCGGTTTGACGCTCGATTTTCGGATCGATTTGGCCGCGCCGGCAGATATGCAGGCTGCTGACTTGCTTCTGAGGCCTGGTCGAAACGGAAATCGGGGGAAAATGATCAGTAAGGAGGACATCCGGCACCTCTATCGTGTCACGTATACAGACCCGTTCCTGGCAATACTCCAGGGATCAGATTCGCTGTTGTTGTCTCGGGCTCAGGAGGACGCGATTACAAAAGCTGACGATGTCTATGCCCCACAGCGCGACACCATTCTGACGGCGTTGAGCACCTACCTTGCCGGTATCGGCGACAAGTATTCAACCAGCGATGTCGTTCGCAGACAGGACGAACTTCTGGCTGCGCTCTGGGACCTCGGCCATACGTCGATCAAAAGCGCGCTCCCGGGCATTCTCAATCGGTACCAGTTGAAGATGCTACCGTATCCAGCGCGGGATTTCTATGTCCAGCCCATGTCCGTCACAGGAATGAGTCGCATATCACACTGAGGTGGTGAACCGTGACCATCGACGCCGTGCGAAGACCCAATCGCCGTTGATCACGACGGTACCGAATTAACAGCTAAGGCCTGGCGGCCCTCGGCAAAACGAAATCAGTGCGAACGCTTCCATCCTGCGCAACGACGGTGACGTGCAGCGACGTAGCCGTTGCATCGACTTTGGCGACGTCGCCCTGTCCAACGACGAGAATTGGATAGTTGTTTCCCAGCGGGCTGCCGGCGGGAGTGAGCGAGAAGCGGTGCGTATGGCCGGCGATGACAAGATCTAGCTTGGCAGCGTTGGCCGCGGCGGTCCACTCAGCGCGCGCAGTCTTCTGGTCACCATTGCCGAGCCAGCCCCAGCGCGGCTGGTGCATGAGTAGAACGCGGAATGGTGCGTCGTGTGCGCGCTTGCTGGCCTGCGGTTCCTGCTTGAGCCACGCCAGTTCCTGGTCATGGTAGAGCTGCATCTGGTTCAGACCGGCGTAAACCTGGGTGGTGTCGCTCTTGTCTTCACCAGTGTCGATGATGATCAGGTGCAGCGGGCCGTCGTCGCGCGTGTAGTAGAAGTGTCCGCCTTCAATGGGAATGTCGCGCGACAACTCACGCGCGTACGCGCCGCGAGTGTCGTGGTTTCCGCGTGCGAAGATCATCGGGGTGGAATGCTGCATCCCACCTTGGATGAGTGGATCGAGACACTTCTGCCACAATTGTTCTTCCGACGCAACCCAGTTGGTGCAGTCACCGGTGTGAACGAGGAAATCGATTTTGGACCAATCGATCTTGGTCTTGAGCGAATCGATTCTGTGAAGATCCTCGTGCGTGTCAGTAATCGAAGCGAAAGAAACTTCCGGCTTGTGCGTATCGAAGGTGGTAAACGAATACGTGTCGCTCTCAAGCCGCTCACCGGTCTTGGGCCAGTACGCCGCGAGCTCCAACACAGGCGTGGATACAACGCGGTACTGATACTTGCGCCCGGGTGTCAGGCCCGTGAGGCGGACGGCGTGCAGGGTTCCGACGTCCACAAGCCCATCCTTCGACGGAATCGCCTGCTTGTCAAGCTTGCCGTCATCTCCGTAGACAACCATCGCGCTCGACGACAGATTGGTCATCCATACGACAGTCGCCGAAGTGTCGGTCGGCGCCGATATGTACGGGCCATGCGTAATGATGGGTTTGACGTTGCAGACGGGGTGCGGCTCGTTCGCGTCGTCACCCGTAGGTGATTTTGTGCAGGTGACCCCGGTCGGAACCTGTGCCATCGTAGCACTGACGGGGAGTACAATGAAAATCGCCGCGATTACGCATGTGCGCAGACTGAAGATCGCGTGACGTTCGCGTTTAGCTTTTCGCATATCACACTGTTCGCGCACTGGCTCTCCTGGATGTTCAGCGCCACGACAATGCAGCGCTACAGCCTGGCGTCAGACCTTGTGGTATGCTACTCTCGCAGCTTCCTGCCGGTCTTCGGCCTTGTAAATCTCGAAGTCGCTGAAAAATCCGGGCGCTTCGGCCTGCAGGATACGGATCACTGCAACAGCCCAGCGACGAATTTCCAGCTCGGCGCCTTCACTCGATCTCAGCTCAAGTAGGGTGCGCCAGGCACGCGCGTTTGCGGTGACGACGATTTTCGTTTCCGTGGAATTGGGTAGCACCCCGCGAGCTGCTTCGCGCGCCATTTTTCTGCGATGCACTCTGTCGGCCACCCACGAGTACCGCTCCATCAGATGCTCGACGAGCGCGACGTACGCCGCCTGTGCACTATCGATCTGTGTCTGCCATGCATCGCGCAATGCATCGTCGCCGATGATCGCCGGCGGTACGATAAAATTGGCGGTAGACTCGTCCACGTAGCGTTGCGACAACTGGGAAAATGCCATGCCAGCTCTGTGTCGCACGAGCTCGTGCGTCAGTGAACGGCTCACTCCCTCGACAAGCAGCGAATAATTCGCATGCTCGAGTACGCTTCCGTGACCCTGTTTCTTGATGTTGTCGAGATACTCACGAGTGTTGCGCGACGCGGGGTTTCGTTGACTCATGTAGCAGAGTCGGCCCGCAAACTCCGATAGTCGCTCGCCATCGGTGCTTTCCCCGATCCAGTTGACGGGAAGATCCGCCGGCTCGATGAACTCCGGGCGAGAAATGACGGTGATTTTGGGCTCGGTGAAGTACACGGGCTCGAAACGGTAAGGGTGGGTTGTTGCGCTCGCCAAAGTTACGCAGAAGCGTCCAGCATGTCGAGGCGAAAACGGGAATACGCGCGCTCGTCCGTGACGATTTTCAGAGCCGTCGCGGCAGCTTGCGGCAGCGGTGGGAGCGACGGATCATACTTGATATCGCCAATCGCGGACTCGCCCGTCGTTGGCACCTTGACGCCAGGGTTCAGAACCCCCGCCGGGTCGAACGCGTGTTTGATCGCCGCAAAGCGCTCGAGAACGTCCGCGGCCCAAACCAGATGCAGAAGCGGCGTGCGAAGGCGGCCGTCTCCGTGCTCGCCATCGAGCGTCCCTCCGAGACTGGCAGTAAGTGCAACGACTTCGTCGAGCATGGTTTTGGCGAGATCGTGCCAGCCAGCGCGATTCACATCGATCAGCGGATTTACGTGAACGTGTGAATCGCCAGCGTGCCCAAAAATTACGCCGGTTACTTCGTGCTTCTCGAGGATTGCGCGTACGCCGCGCACATAGTCCGGCAACGCATCCGGTGGTACGGCACAGTCTTCGACGAACTGCATCGATGTGAGCGACGGGCCCAGTCGATTGAGTATGGGGCTGGCCGCGTGCCGCAGCTCCCACATCTTGTGTTCGTCGTCGGGGGTAAGGGCAAGCTCAACTGAAGTCGCGCCGGAATCGCGGAACGCGTCCGCGAGTGTCTTCGCGGCTTCCCGCGCGGCATCAGTCGAATCCGCCTCCACTTCCGCAAGAAGCACGGCTTCAGAGTCATTCGGCACATTCGGGAGTGGCGCACCCGATGCCGCCACATCCAGAAATGTGCGATCGAGCAGTTCGCACGCAGCCGCACCCGCTTCACGTGCCCTCACTGCGGCTTTGACGGCGGCTTCAAGTGTTGGAAAGCAGCCAAGCAGTGAGCTGGTGGCACTCGGCGCATCCGCAAGCCGCAACTCGATTCCAACTACGAATGCCAGCGTGCCTTCGCTGCCAATCAGAATATCGATGACGTCTCGGCTCTCCGTGAACGCATGCAGCCCGTACCCCGAGGAGTCCTTGCGTACACCAGGATGCACAGACGGAGAACCCGCTTCAGCCGCGATGAGCTCATCGACGACGTTCGCAAAGCGCTCAAGAGCAGGAGCGTTGTCAGGCATCGGCTCGCCGCGTCGCACGGTCGCGCGAGTGCCGTCCACAAAAACACAGTCGAGCGCCTGGACCCAATTTCGAGTGGCGCCATACTTGAGAGAATGCGAGCCTGATGCGTTCGTCGACACCATCCCGCCAATACTACAGAACGCTCCGCTCGATGGATCCGGTGGAAAACGGAGGCCAGAGGCGCGGGCCGCTGTCTCCACTTCCTGCCACGTCACGCCAGGCCCAACTGCGATCGTGCGCGACTTGACATCCACCGTGGAGATGTCGCGCATGCGGCTCATGTCAACGATCACACCGTCACCGATCGCGGCGCTGGCCATCCCGCTACCGGAACCGCGAGCGATCAGTGGAGTCCCGGTGTCGCGTGACCAACGTAGCAGAGTTGCCACATCTGCCGCATCGGCAGGAACCGCAATCGCGCGTGGAATTATCCGCGCAATGCCGGCACCTTCGGAATAAACCGCGCGCGCGACGTCATCAACGCGAAATATGCCGCGGAAATTCGGCGGCCCGGTCAGGGTCATATCGTCAGGCGGGCGATTTGCCTGTCAAATACCAATGTCGTTTGGAACTGGTGGGTTCTTCGAATAATCATAAAAGCCCAGCCCCGACTTCTTTCCATACATCCCAGCAATCACCATCCGCTTGAGCAGAGGCGGTGGCGCGTAGCGCTGCTCGCGGTATTCGTCGTACATGATTTCCGCGATCTTGTACGTCGTATCGAGGCCTACGAAATCAAGCAGCGTGAACGGCCCCATCGGATAGCCGGCACCGAGCATCATGCCCTTGTCGATATCCTCGATGGAAGCGACGCCTGACTCGAGAGCGCGAATCGCGTCAATCATGTACGGTACCAACAACAGATTGACAACGAAACCCGAATTATCGCGTGCGCGGATCGGTTCCTTACCCAGCGATGCGACGAACGCGAGAGCGCGATCGACTGTTGCATCACTCGTCTTTATCGCGCGAACGACTTCGACGAGTTTCATGACTGGGACGGGGTTGAAGAAGTGCATGCCGACGAACCGATCCGCGCGTCCCGTCGCAGCGGCGATCTCAGCGATCGTCAGACTCGAAGTGTTGGAAGCGAAAATAGTGTCCGGGCCACACAGTCCGTCCAACTCGCGGAACATCTCCGATTTGACGGCAAGGTCTTCGACCACCGCCTCGATTACAATGTCCGCCGAGGCGATGTTGCTGAGTGATGTAGTGAACGTAAGGCGCGAAAGCGCAGCCTCCTTGTCAGCGGTTGTCGCCTTCTCCTTTGCAATTGCCTTGTCGAACGATTTTGCGATAGAAGCGCGGGATCGGGCGCAAAGTTCGTCCGAGACTTCGCGAACTGTCGTGGGATAGCCGCCCGCCGCGCTCACCTGCGCGATGCCTGAACCCATGAGACCGCCGCCGAGTACTCCAACGCGCTTTATATCAATCATGTGATGCCGGCCGGTTAATTCGTTAGCGGAGTTGTGGGCGCTGGAAGCTTAATGCGTCCAGGAAGTTTGCTGGCCTGCGCGTCTCGCCGTACTCCAGTCGATCGAGCACCTGTTCCAGCGCGAGTGTCATCCGTTCGGCGAAGCCGTGATGACGTCGAAGGATGATGTATGCGCCGGCACCTGCGATCGCTAGGGGAAACGCGGCAACTCCAAGCGCGATTCCCATGGCGACGTGCGCGATGGTAGCGCCGGCGACGAAAGTGCCGCCAGCCACAACACCGGTCGCCGCTACCGCGCCACCGGCCCGCACAACGCCGGTACGCGATTGTGCGAGGTCGGCATCAAGTCTTACCAGGCAGCGAGAGTCGTCGACCGGTACAACCGTGGCCGCAACCTGACGTGCGCGTGAGAGTTGGTATGACCGACCGCCCGCGCGCAGGCCTCGCTTGATGGCCGCGACCCAGTCATTGCGCGCTTCCCAGGTCACGCGGTCCGCGAAGCGTCGCTGAACCTGCATGAACTCGTCGCGCTGCATGTAGGAGTCCAGATACGCGATTATCGCTTCCGGCTCACCAGGAATAGTGCGCGACGCGGTTACCGTGTTTGGTCCGGCGACGCGAACGAGCCAGCGACTGTCTTCATCCGAATCCGTGCTGATTCGGGTGCGCTCCTCGGCCATCGCCTGGCGCACCGTCGTTAGTGTGAGCCCGGCCTCCTTGGCGATGTCGAGAAGACGTTCTTCTGTGATTATATCGCTGTCCAGCTCACCGCCGCCAATTCCCTGCAACTCCGCTGCACGTGCAAGCACGCGCTCGACGGCGCGACGATCCAGACCTTTCTGCGGTACCGTCAGACTTGAGGACGCAGAGCTATCCTGCTGCGTCGAAACCGCGGTCGGCGGCTTCGGAGCGAAGGTCGCCGGGGGACTCGCCGGGGGACTCGCCGGGGGACTCGCCGGATCCGGCTGATTAGATGCCACTGTCCACCGAGTTTATCTGCCGCGCGATCGCATCGCGGATCGGGTCGGGTAGCGGAAACATGGTGACGATCTGCGCGCGCGGGTTGGCGCCGGGAACAGCGCCAGCTGCCGCCACATAGTATCGCGCATAGCCGTCTGCAAGCTCGGGGACGAACTTCTCGAGCAGCATGAGCCCAGCGCGCACCGACGCGGCGCTCGAATAGCGATCGGACAGTCCGCTGCGCTGCTCCGCGGGCGAGACGTTGTCCGCAATCGCTGCATTCGTCACGGTACCGACGAGTTCATGCGCGAGGACGTACATGGCTTCCGGCGCGTCGGATGGGCGCGTTGGGAAGTTGACCGCGACGGCCGATCGGAGTCCATTGGCGCCGCTCAACGTGCGACCTTCAGCGCCGAGGGGCAGCGACAGTAGAATGTCGCCGTCCTTTTGCTGTGTGTTCGCGAGGAAGCGTGTCAGCCGGGGCCGCATGAGATTCTTCCACATGGCCGTCACGGAATCGATCACATTGCCGCGTTCGTGTTGCTTCTGCGCCCAGTACGAATGGTAGAACTTGGTATCCTCATCCCATAGCGACGACGCGAATAGCGCGAGCCAGATGCGGTCTGCACCGGTTTGGAAATAGGCTCCAAGCACGGCGAATTGCGCGGCCTCCGCCTGAGATCGTGTGCCCGATGGATTGCCATCGGCCTGCACGAACCGGTCGATTACGCTGTGCATCTCCTCAAGCGACGAGAAATAAAATGGAATGAACTGAGCATTGATCAGCAGACGGCTCGACTTGAGTTGCCTGGCGAGCTTGTCGTGATTGACGTCGAGTTGCGTCAGGACGTTTGCCTGATTCTTGAGGACGGTGACGTCATCCCGATATCCGCGACGAAACAGTGGGACCTGTGAACTGTCGTCCGAAAGGAGCGCGAAGCCATGAAGCCAGAGATCAACATGCTCACGCGTCTTCACTGGCCAGACAGTGTCGGGTGCGCGGCCAGTAATGATCGGCTGGACCGCGGTAGCGCGCGAGCCGGTTGCTGCTGAACAGGCTAGCGAAGCTGAAATTGCAGCGGCGCCGATGAAGGCGGTCGCGAGGCTGCGGACGTGTTTCATTCGTTTGGGTTGCATTACCATCAAGCGGAAAGCGACTCCACGATGACCGCGATTCCCTGACCGCCGCCGATGCAGGCGCTGCCAAGTCCGAATCGCTTTCCGCTCAGGCGGAGCGCGTGGAGCAGGTGCACCGTAATGCGTGCGCCGGAAGCAGCGAGTGGGTGGCTCAGTGCAATTGCTCCGCCGTGTATGTTCAGTTTTTCGCGCGGGATCTTCAACTCGAATTCGACGGCGCAAGTCTGCGGTGCGAACGCCTCGTTGACCTCGATCATGTCGATCTGATCGAGCGTCATGTTCGCCTTTAGCAGTGCAGCCTTAGTTGCGGGCACCGGGCCGATTCCCATGATGCGTGGATCAACACCAGCCAGCCCCCACGATACGAGTCTCGCGATCGGCTTGAGGCCGTTGCTGTCCGCGTACTCCCTGCTTGCGATCACCATTGCGCCGGCTCCGTCGCCAAGTCCCGACGCATTGCCAGCGGTGACGACGCCGTCCTGCTTGAATGCGGTGCGCAATTTTGCCAGTCCTTCGGCGGTGGATTGCGGGCGCATGTGTTCATCGCGCGCGAAATTCTCGATCTCGCGAGTCTTGGGATTCTTGACGGGTACCGGTATCACTTCGTCGTCATACACCCCAGACGCCCATGCGTCCCGCGCCAGCATCTGCGACCGCAGTGCATACTCGTCCGACGCGGCTCGGCTTATCTGATACTTCTCCGCAAGATTTTCAGCCGTGTCGGCCATTCCGATTCCGACGAACGAGTCCTTGAGACCCTCCGTCAGGGTATCTTCAAGCGGCGGAGATTTGCCGAGCGGTACTCCCCACCGGATCCCGCGAACGGCGTGCGGTGCCTGGGACATGGATTCGGATCCGCCTACAAGGCAGATCTCGGATTCGCCCGTGATGATTTCCTGTGCTCCGCTCACTACCGCTTGGAACCCTGAGCCGCACAGGCGGTTTACAGTAAGTGCGGGCGCTTCGATTGGACAACCTGACCGAAGAGCGACATGACGCGCAAAGTAGAGCGAGTCATTTGAGGTATAAAGAACGTTACCAAAGATTGTTTGCTGTATTGATGCTGGCGCGATACTGGCGCGTTCCATGGCTGCTTTTGAGGCGATGACCCCGAGGTCTATCGCCGAGACGTCGCGGAGCGAGCCACCGAAGGTGCCGAACGGCGTCCGGACGCCCGAAAGAAACACCACTTCGCGCTTGGAATTTTGAGTCCCCATATGGAGTAATATACGGGACAACATGGTCAGAAATCCTATGAGCCGTACTGCAATTCTCGCAGCAGCGATCGCGCTGTTTTGCGTATCCGTTCCTTCCTCGGCAAGGGCGCAGCGCGAGGTTCCGCGCAGCTCCATTGTGAAACGCGGAACCGAGCCGAAGAATCCAGCCAGGAGTGCCGCGGATTCCGCCGAACTGGCGAAGGCTGGTGTCACGATCGCTCCGGGGACGGGGAGCTTGATGGGCGCGGTGGTGGATTCCCTCAATGAGAGCATGCTGTCGGGCGCGTCCGTCTCAATCGTCGGCCTTCCCGCACGCCATGCGATCACCACCGCTAGCGGCGTGTTCCGTATCGATTCCATTCCGCCCGGCCATTACCTGCTCCAACTGTCGCATCCGATTCTGGACACGCTCGGGCTCCGTGTCGTGTCGGACACGATCGCGGTGGTTGCGGGACACCTTGAGACCGTCGAGTTGGCGATTCCCAGTGCGAGGACGGTTACAGCGACGGTGTGTACTCCCGCGAAGCTGCGTTTTGGGCCTGGTGTAATTCTAGGCCGTGTTTTCGACGCAGTGACTCACGGGCCTGCTACCGGTGCGGAAGTATCAGTCGCGTGGAAGGAAACGGTCGTCAACATGACCGTCGGATTCCAGACCGGGCCGCGCGTTCGAAAGGCGATTGTTTCGGCGGATGGCACGTATCGCATCTGCGGTGTGCCTGCCGAATTCAACGGAACGTTGCAAGCGATTCGTGGCGGAGCACAGACGGCGGAAGTCCCGATCGAGGTTACAGATCAGATGCTGTCGATGCGAGTGCTCTATCTGCCGCCTCCGGAAGTCGCAGCAGGAGACAGTGGAGCGACCGACAGCTCGCGGAAAATTGTTCGCGCCGTGATCACTGGAAAGGTTACCAACGCCGGTGGTGTGGCAGTTAGTGGCGCGCGTGTGTCCGTGCAGGGAGGCGGTACATCGGCTTCTACGGGGGCGGACGGCAGGTTCACACTGACTGGGGTGCTTCCCGGCACACAGAGTGTCCTGGTGCGTCGCGTTGGCTTTACACCGGTGGAAACGCCGATGAATGTGACCACCGGTGCACCGAACGACCTCACCGTACGGCTCGGTGCTTACACGGCGATACTATCGACTGTTGACGTGAAAGCGAAGGCAGATCCTCTCGAGGCGACCGGATTCGAGCGCAGAAAGAAGATGGGTTTCGGCAGATACCTCGATATGGCTCAGATCGCGGCATCGAATCCGACTTACACGTCTGATATTCTTCGCCGAGTGCCGGGAATTCAGGTCCTCGGAAGCGGTTCTAGCGCGACACTGACTACCACGCGATCCAATGGTTGCATCAAGGTGATGATCGACAATTCCAGCGTGTCGGTCGATAACGGCCAGACGATCGACGAAGTAGTAGGTGCGCAGGATGTTGTTGCGGTCGAGTTCTACAACTCGGTTGATGTCCCACTTGAATTGAGTGGTGGCGCTAACAACGGCTGCGCGCTGCTTGCGATCTGGACGAAGGGGAAGCTGCAGAATCCCAAGAAGTAGAGCGCGATGTAGCGTTGCGTTGTCACGTCATGTGGTGTCCCTTCGGTTCGCGCACAAAGGCGACACCAATGACGAGGGTCAGTGCGGTAATGCCGATCGGGTACCACAACCCGGCGTACGGATTCCCCGTGCGGGCGACGAGAGCTGTCGCGATCAGAGGGAGGAAGCCGCCGAACCAGCCGGTTCCCGCGTGGTGCACGAACGACACTCCCGTGTACCGCACATTCGTCGGAAATGCCTCAACGAGTAGTGCGCCAAGCGGGCCCGTGCACATTGCAGCGAGAACAATCTGGTAAAATATGAGTGCGGCAAGCATTGGTACGTTCGGCGTTCCCGTTGCAGCGCGCGTCATCAAGTGATATGTGGGGTATAGCGTCGTCGTCATGAGCAGGAACGCGAGCATGATAATCGGCTTTCTTCCTACTCGATCGGACAGCGCGCCGAAGATCACGAAGCACGGCGTTCCGAGTACGAGTGCGATGGTTACCGCGAGATATGCAGTGCCGAATGGGACCTTCAGAACTGTCTGCAGAAAGAACAACGCGTAGAACTGACCGGCGTACCAGGTGACAGCGTGACCCGCAATCACTCCAAAGAGCAGAATCAGCATCAGGCGCCAGCGGGACGATCCAAATGCGTCGCGTACAGGAGATTCCGAAGTCTCACCACGCGATTTGAGATCGGTGAACATCGGCGACTCTTCGAGTTTTCGGCGTACGACGTATGAGATTGCGACGAGGATTGACGAGACGAGAAACGGAACGCGCCAACCCCAGGAAGCGAACACGGCCTCGCCTGTGATGCGTCTCGTGGCCAGAATGACCAGAAGCGACACGAGTAAACCGACTGTTGCAGTCGTGTAAATGAAGCTGGTGTAATAACCCCGCCGACCTGGGGGAGCGTGTTCGGCGACGTACACAGCTGCGCCGCCGTATTCCCCGCCAAGCGCGAGTCCCTGAACGAGGCGGAGCGCCACGAGGGTAATCGGTGCGAGAAATCCAATCGACGCGAAGCTCGGCAGCAAGCCAATTGCACTTGTGGAAACTCCCATGACCACAAGTGTTGTCAGAAATGCCTTCTTGCGTCCCAGACGGTCGCCGATCCGTCCAAAGAAAAGCGCACCAATAGGCCGAACCGCGAACCCAACGGCGAACGTCGCCAGGGTCTCGAGGAAGCTCGCGGTTGGATTGTTCGGTGGGTAGAACTGCTGGGCCAGAATGGTGGCGAGCGATCCAAAAATGAAGAAATCGTACCACTCGATCATCGAGCCTGCGCAGGAGGCGATGAGGACGGTTCGCATCGACTGCGAGCCGGCCGAAGGGGCCATCGCCTGGGACGTCGCGGAAGAAGTCATGTCAAAAGTTGCGATGCCGGGGATTCGCCCGCAACTTTGCGTAGATGAATGATGTCCCGGAAGTTCACGAGCGGGCTGGGCTATCGGTCGATCTCAACGCAGATATGGGCGAGGGGTTTGGGCGTTACCGCCTCGAAGACGCCGCCCTCCTTGACGTCGTTACGTCGGCGAATATTGCGTGCGGGTTCCACGCCGGCGACCCTGTCGTAATGCGTGAGACGGTCACGCTGGCGGCAAGACAAAACGTCGCGATCGGTGCACACCCCGGTTATCCGGACCTCGTCGGATTCGGCAGGCGTGAATTGGGGGCGAGTCCTGACGAAATTGAGGCGATGGTCGTTTATCAGGTAGGGGCGCTTTACGCGGTTTGCGCTGCAGCTGGGACGAAGTTGCTATACGTTAAACCGCACGGCGCGCTGTACAACCGCGCGGCGCACGAGGTACAAGCGGCGGACGCAGTCGTGCGTGCCGTACATTCCGTGGATCCGTCGCTTGCGTTGCTCGCGCTGGCAGGCAGTGAGATGCTCGCCGCAGCGACCCGCGCTGGCGTTCGTGGGGTGAGCGAGGCGTTTGTGGATCGGGCGTACAGGAAAGACGGAACCCTGGTTCCGCGAAACACACACGGCGCGGTACTGACCGACACAAGTGAGATTGCGGAACGCGCGTTTCGCATGGTGCAAACAGGAACTGTACGCAGTATCGAAGGCCGCGACATTGCCGTCCGCGCCGAGTCTCTCTGCACCCACGGTGATGGACCGAACGCGCTCGCGATCGTACGAGCTGTGCGAGACAGGTTGGCACAATCCGGTGTGCTAGTCGCGCCGTTCGCGCACGCCTTATAATCGGCTCGTCTCGTAATGCTGGACGCCCCGACTATTGTACGATTGGGTGATGATGCCCTTATAGTTCGTTTCGCGAATACGATATCGTGGGAAGTTGGGATCCGAGTCCGCGCTGCCGCCTCCTGCATACGCGCGCTGAAAATCGGCCATGTCGTGGATGTAGTGCCCGCGTACACGACCATCGCAGTCTACTTCGATAGTGCGGCCGTCGGGTTCGATGCCGTCGTGGATGCGATCGCACCGGCGATCATCACGAGCGGCTCGGAGGTGCCCGAGGAAGCGGCGCTGATCGAGATTCCGGTGCGATATGACGGACCGGACCTTGTGGAGGTTGCGGATCGAACTGGGTTGACGGTGCTGGGTGTAATTGCGCGCCATTCATCGCGAACGTATCGCGCGTACATGTCTGGCTTTGTTCCGGGTTTCGCATACCTCGGCGACCTCGATCCGTCACTCGTTTTGGCCCGGCGCTCCGTTCCGCGAGTGCGCGTTCCGGCAGGAACTGTCGCGATTGCCGCAGCGCAGACGGCGGTTTATCCACTCGAAACTCCCGGTGGCTGGCATCTTATTGGTTCGACAGCGCTGACGATGTTCGACGTCGATCGCGATCCGCCCGCGTTGATCCGCGCTGGCGACACGGTTCGGTTTGTTCCGGTGGACGAGTGATCACCATTGTTAGCGCACCTCCATTCGCGACGATTCAGGATCTCGGTCGTCTTGGATATCGCGACTCCGGCGTGCCCGTGTCCGGGTTGCTTGATCGCGATACGGGCCTTGCGCTCAACGCATTGCTCGGCAACGATCCCAACGCGGCGATGATCGAATGGGCGGTTGCTGGCGGAGTATTGCGGTTCGACGGCGACGCAACTGTTGCATTTGGCGGTGCGGATGTCATCTGTACCATCAACGGAGCGACGCTACCGGAACAGGCGGCACATCGTGTGATAGCTGGCGGTCAGCTTCGCATTGAACG
Source organism: Gemmatimonadaceae bacterium (assembly GCA_039924325.1). Lineage (GTDB taxonomy): Bacteria > Gemmatimonadota > Gemmatimonadetes > Gemmatimonadales > Gemmatimonadaceae > Fen-1247. Next base: position 20,747 of record JBDTAZ010000011.1, on the reverse strand, counting down.
AATCGTACATGGACGGTTTCTGCTAATTGCCGTGGCCGGTGGAATCGATGTCCCACTTGTACTTGGCAGCAGATCGACGCTGCCAAGCGCGCGAATGGGGGGATTGGAAGGTCGTCGGTTGCGAAGCGGCGATTCGATGGCGATCGGCAGAGTGATCGGCGCTACTGCTCATGCGCCACCCAGGGCAATTGTAGCGCGTATCACCGGACCGATTCATGTATCGCGCGGTCCGCAGGCAGACCTGTTCGACGATCTCGCGTGGTCAGTATTCCTTGGCTCTGAGTTCACGGTGTCGAATGCATCCGACAGATTGGGGTATCGTCTGGATGGGGTGACGCTTTCGAACAGCGGGGACGTAGCGATGCCATCGGAGCCGACGTGCGTTGGCGCGATTCAGGTGCCGAATGGTGGAGCGCCAATTGTGATCATGAACGACGGGCCGACGGTCGGGGGTTATCCCAAGATTGCCGTCATATGCAAATCGGAACTATCTCGATTCGCGCAACTCGCGCCCGGCGACAAGCTGAGGTTCCAACCAACGCGCTGAGGGTGCGCGCGTTGGGAATTCAGATCGCTACGACGTCAGGAATGGGGCCGCGAGGTTTGCGCGGGTCGTGGATTCCCATACCGACGAAGAAGCCGACTACGACGAGCGCCGACGATACATAGAATGGTATAGAGTGACCGAAGTGATCGTACGTGTAGCCGGCAAACAGCGGCACGACGACCCGAGCCAATCCACCGAACGTCTGTTGCACGCCCATGTAAAGCCCGCGCTCATTTCGACTAATCACGCGGGACAGCAACGACGTGACGCACGGGAATGTGAACGCCGTACCAAGCGGTATGAGAGTGACCGCGAGATACAGCGATACATACGTCGGCATCAATGGGAACGCGGCGAGGCCCAGCGCGAGCATGACCAAGCCGATGTGCGAGAGCTTTACCTCGCCCCATCGATCGACAGCCTTGCCGAGTATTCCGGCGCGTGTGATGACGCTGATCGTACCCATGAAGGTGAAGATCACCCAGATTCGATCTGCAGTAATGCCGAATTTGTCATCAAGGAAGAGCGCGAGTATCGCGGTTATTCCCTGGAAAGCCCCGATGCCAATCGCGTAAACCCAGATCAACCGTGGAGCGGCTTCCTTGCTGTGCGTGAAGACCTGCTTCACGGCAGCCCATGACGCGCCCCGGCGAGGCGTGACGGCCTTGGCCTCCACCATGTCGCGCGATTCGGAGAGATAGCGCCACGCGAATCCGATGTTGAAGAGGCAGAGGGCGGCCGCGATGAGTCCGGGCCCGTGGACGTTGAAGAGCGTCAGTGCAAACGCCCCAACTGGCGGTCCGAGCGCCACGCCGACGTTTGTTGCGGCGGAAATCCAGCCGAGCGCTTTCGCGCGTTCTTCCGGTTCAACAGCGTCTGCGACGTACGCCTGTACTACGCCGGTCGTACCACCTCCAGCACCCTGTACGACGCGGGAGAGCAATAGCAGCCAGATCGTATTGGCGAATGCAAAAACAACATACGCGATGCACGCGGCGCCAAGTCCAACCAGGAGCGCGGGTCGGCGACCGTATCGATCAGATACGCGTCCCCAGAACGGTGCAGCCAGCAATTGCGCCGCGGTAAACGCCGACATGAGCATCGCAACCATCAGCGCACTCGCGCCAAAGTTGCGCGCGTAGTACGGCATGAGTGGGATGATCATCAACAATCCCACCATGTCCACGAACGCGGTAATTATGAGCGCCGTCAGCCGACCAAGTGCCGCGCTTTTCTTCACTGATTAATGCGAACGGAGGATGACGGTCGGGTTCCGGTCACGCCGGGAGGGTTGATTCGGTGCAACGCGCCGGATTCGAGTGGTGATATCGCATTCTGGTGTGAATTTAGCGAGTGACCCGATTAGGGCCCGGTCGAGCTTTTGACGTTCTCGCCGTGGGAGACCGGATGGCCTCACTGATTGGCGGGAGTGAGCTACGGAAGGCACATTACTACATATGTAGTCAGGGCCGAGGTTTGTGCGATAGCGACCAACCCGGTCAGCGAATACCGGTTCGACGCGCGTCAGGTCTCCGCGCGCCCCAGCGCCGCCGGGGCGATGGCGCGCCCGACCACCCCCGCCAATGCGACGATCGTCAGGACGTATGGGATCATCTCGATGAACTGGGACGCCACCACATGATTGCCCTGAAGGTGAATCTGGGCCGTTTCCGCCGCGGCGAACAAAAGACACGCGGCACCCGCGCGCAGTGGGCTCCAGCGTCCAAAAATGACCGCGGCGACAGCGATGAAACCGCGACCCGCTGTCATCTGGTCGGTAAACTGATGCTGGTCCAGAGCGAGATAAACGCCACCCAGCGCCGCGAGCGCTCCGGACAGTATCACAGCCATGTACTGAACGCGGTGCACGGATACGCCGACGCTCGCCGCGGCCTCCGGCTTCTCTCCGGTGGCTCTGACACGCAGCCCAAACCTCGTTCGAAATAGCAGGAATGCGACGACTGGAGTCGCGAGCAAACCGAGCCAGAGCAGAGGGTTTGCATACCCTGACGCGAAGCCGGCTACGCGAGGCGAGTTGGATGAGCTGCCAAACAACAGCTTGAGGAAGAACCGCGTGATTCCAATCGCGAAGAGGTTGATCGCGATACCCACAATCACCTGATCGGCTCGATAGCGGATGCACGAAATCGCGTGAATCAATGCCAGTACGATCCCCCCGCCGATTCCGCACAGCACTCCAACTGTCGGACTCCCCGAATAAAAGGTGCCAACGACTGCCGCGAACGCCCCGCCGAGCATGTAACCCTCGAGGGTGAGCGATATGATTCCAGAACGCTCGGCTATGACGCCGCCGGCCGCGGCAAACAGGTAGGGTGCTGCTATGCGCAGTATCTGCGTGATGATCTCGAATGAACTCATCGCTTCAGACCGCCGCCGCGGGCGGTTTGGTTGGCGCCGGTGCGGATTCCGAAATCGGCTTGTCAACCAGGCGCTTGCGTGCGCCAAGCAGGATGCGCTGAACCTCTGGCACGGAGGCGGCGATCGCGATGATCACGACGCCTTGCAGGACATCGACCATCTGCTTCGGAACGAACGCGTTGACGGCAAGTCCGCCCTGCGACAATGTCGCGAAGAACAGCGCGGCAAGCAGGATTCCAAACGGGTTGTTCCGACCAACGAGCGCGACAGCGATCCCAAGGAACCCGGTACCGCCCGCAAATCCATCCTCGTAGTAGTACTTGTAGCCGAGCACGAAATTGATTCCGCCCAGCCCTGCAATGACTCCGGAAACGGTCATGGCGCTGAACAGAACGCGCCCGACATTGATGCCACCGTACTCCGCGGCATCCGGTTGCAGTCCAACGGCGCGCAATTCATAACCGCCGCGCGTCCGGAACATGTAATACCACATTGCAACGGCTGTAATGAGAACCGCAATTACCGAAAGATTTGCCGCTGATCCGTGGAACGCGGGAAGAATGGCGCTCAGCCGCGAAATCGCGCCGGCGTGAATTTCGGGAGTGTGAAGTGTCTCGGGTACGCGCAGTTTGGTGGCGATGAACCAGTTGAGCAACGCAAGAACGACGAAGTTCAGCATGATAGTAGTGATCACTTCATGAGCTCCGAAGCGAACGCGCAGGTAACCCGGCACCGCACCAACGACGCCACCGGCTGCTGCTGCACCAAGACACCCAAGCAGGATAGCGAGAATCGCTGGGAAGCCTACTGGCAACGCGAATCCGACCAGAGCTGCGGAGAGGCCGCCAGCGGCAAGCTGCCCCTCGCCACCGATGTTGAACAGTCCAGCGCGATATGCGAACGCCACCGCCATGCCGGTAAAGGCAAGCGTCGTTGCCTTGTACAACACCTGACCAAAGCCGTACGCATTGCCCCAGGAACCTTCGAGCAGCAGCCTCCAGACGACGAACGGCGACTGATTGAAGCTCAACATCAGGATGTCGCCTGCGACAAACGCGATCAGGATCGCGACGAGTGGCGCAAACAGCGCTTCCTTTATCTTCTCGCGACGTTCGGCTGTCATGCAGCGACCCTCGCGCCGGTCATGTACTCACCGAGCAGTTCTTCGGTGGCATCGGCGGCAGGCATGACAACTACAAAGCGGCCGCCGCTCATCACGGCGACGCGGTCGGATAGCGACAGTACTTCGTTCAGTTCTGCGGACACCAACAGAACCGCCTTGCCAGCGTCGCGTGCGGCGATGAGCTGCGAGTGTATGAATTCAATCGCGCCGACATCAACGCCACGCGTCGGTTGCGAGGCAAGCAGCACCGAGTAGTCCCTGCCGCCGCCCATCTCTCGTGCGACTACCACCTTCTGTTGGTTACCGCCCGAAAGCGCGCGAGCTGGAAGTGACGGATCTGGTGGCCGGATATCAAATGCGGCGATCTGAGCCCGCGCATACTCGGCTATGGCGTGCCCATCGAGCGCGCCGTGCCGCGTGAAACGGTGCTGCATGCCGAGTATGAGATTGTCAGCGATAGAATAATCCAGAATCAAGCCGCGGCGCTGGCGATCTTCTGGAATGTGCGAAAGCCCCAGGTCAGCGCGTTCACGCGGCGACGCTGCTGTGATGTCGTGCTTGCCGAGCTCCACGTAACCACTCGTTGCACGGCGCAGTCCGGCAATTGCTTCGACAAGCTCGGTCTGGCCATTCCCCTCGACGCCGGCGATACCAAGGATCTCGCCAGGACGGATCGCGAACGATACGGCATCCACCTCACGCGGCTTTCTGGAGCTCGCAACAACGAGGTCGCGAACGATGAGCGCGTCACCACGGGTGATTTGCGGCTCTATGTCTCGCGGCAGCGATGAAGTCGTGTCGGTGACGATTGCGAATTCACGCGTGGTGAGCCGGACGTGCCGACCCACCATTGCCTGGGCGATTTCGGCTGGATTGGTGTCGCTGGTACGAAAGCGGGCAACAGTCTCGCCCGCTCGCATCACGGTTATGTTCTCGGACAGATCCATCACCTCGTCGAGACGATGCGTGATGATGATCACTGTGCCGCCTCCGTCGCGAACACGTCGCAATACGTGCGCAAGGTCCCTGACTTCGGGCGGTGACAGCACGGCCGTCGGTTCGTCCAGGACGAGAATCCTCGCCCCACGGTACAACGTTTTGAGTATCTCGACGCGTTGCGCTTCACCAACGGAGAGATCTGAAATCAACCGGGTTCCGTCGATTACCAGCCCGGTTTCCTCGCCCATCCGTTTCACGTCCGCGACCGCACGGCGATGGTCGAGCTGACCGCCGCGCGTTGGCTCCTTTCCCAGTACCAGATTTTCCGCGACAGTCAACGTCGGGACGAGCATGAAATGCTGATGTACAACTCCGACGCCGGCCGCGATCGCGGCTGGCGTGCTCCACCCGGTGGCGTCGCGTCCGTTTACTGAAACGCTCCCTGAATCGGGGGTGAGCAATCCACCGAGGATTCGCATGAGGGTTGACTTGCCAGCGCCGTTTTCGCCGACGAGCGCGTGGATTTCACCAACGGCAACTTCCAGCGACGCGTTCCGATTCGCCCGGACCGGCCCGAATGACTTCGAGATGTCGTGCATGCGCACGGCGAGCGGAGCAGTGTGCGGCGCGGTCATCGTGTCGTTGGGACCGTGATCTTGCCGGAGATGATCAGCGCCTTGATCGCTTCGATGCGTGCGTGTACGGAGTCAGGGATCAATGCCTTGTTGTGCTCGTTATACACATATCCAACGCCGCCTTCCTTGAGTCCGAACGAATATACGCCACCGTGAAAGCTTCCGTCCTTGACTCGGCGAATCGCGTCGAAGGTCGCCGCGTTGACACCCTTGACCATTGAGGTGAGGATGTAGCCGGGAGCTTCGTCATACTGGTCCGCATCGACCCCGATCGCGAGTTTGTGCATCTGACGTGCTGCTTCGAATACGCCCTGACCAGTCGCACCGCTGGCGTGGAAGATGATGTTCACGCCGGATTGATACTGACTGAGCGCCAGTTCCTTGCCGCGGCTCGGGTTCTTGAACGCGTCGGGAGTGACGCCAGCGTATTGCGAAATGACCGTGCAATCGGGACACACGTACTTTACGCCCGCCGTGTAACCGGCCTCGAACTTGTGAATCAGCGGGATATCCATTCCACCGATGAAGCCGACCTTCTTGGAATGGCCGACGAGCGCCGCGAGGGATCCGACGAGAAACGATCCTTCTTCTTCACGGAATTTGAGAGCCGCCAGATTTGGCGGCAGCGGAATCAGCTTGCCAGTGGAATCGTACGCCAGCGAAAGATCGATGCCGGCGAAATTGATATTCGGGTATTCCCGCGCGAGGCTGGTGAGGTCGTCGGTAAATATGAAACCGACTCCCATGACCAAATTCATTTTTTCGGCGGCCAGCAGCCGCAGTCCGGATTCACGATCAGAGCCATCACCAGGCTCGATGTAGCGAACCGTAACGCCGAGCGTCCGGCGTGCACTGTCTGCTCCGGCGAAAGCCCCATCATTGAAAGACTTGTCACCGCGCCCACCGACGTCGAACACGATCCCTATCGTGGTCCCGGAATGATCAAGGGTAGCGTCGCCGCGTCCCCTGCCTGCAATCATTAGGGCTACATGGGCGGCGAGCAGTACCACGACGGCGATGATGATCTTGCGCACGGGGAGTAAATATAGAGTTGTACACGGACCGATGACGAGGCGGGAATGCCGCGATAGCTCGCCTCGTCATCGATGTTGGCGCTTGCTACCAGCCGATGCAGCCGTGCACGCAGGCGACTCCGGTCGCCAACAAGTGCCCAGCTTCATCAAGTCCTGTAACGGTTATTCGATCGAGTAGTATGGGGCCCGGAAGGAGATCGAGCGTCGCGCTTGGTCCTGCAGTCGTTCCACGGATTGACGGTCCCGGCGCCGAGACCGTGAACAGCGATGCTGTTCCCGCCTTTTCGAAGAAAGATGCCTGGTATTTCGCAGCGCCCGGAAACGAATCGGTTGTCACACGATAATCTGCGGTGCATTGCTTGCTGAATGTGCCGATCCTGCCATTACTCTCGAAAGTAGCATTCTCGGAGCAGGGTCCTCCATCCCACGCGACACTCGGTATTACGAAGGGGGCCGGCGGCTCAGTTTTGGATTCTCCCATCAGGACGACAGCCCAGATTGCGGACAGCGTCTCCTTCGCGGTCACCGCCAGCGGAGCGGGGTCGACGACTACGCCAGCGTTACCCGAGATGCTACGCGTGCGCGCGCTCACGCTCGTTCCGCCAACGTAATGTGCAGTGGCGGTTCCATCGGTTGAGAACGAAACGGCGCGCTGCCAGTCCGTTTGGGATTCGGACTCCCATGTCAGGCCGCGTCGGCCATCCAGCGGTTCTCCGTTCAGATCCAGCAGTGCGACCTGAAATTTTCGGGTCTCGCCAGTATGCAGTTCCAATGTCCGCGGCGAGACCTGCACCTGGCTGAGGGCGCATCCGCGATACGCTGACACGATTGCGTCCTGAATGCGACCGCGCATTGGATCGGGCGTGAGGTAACTCTGAACCACGCTGTGGAGCCGCAATCCCCAGCGAATGCCGGCCGCCGTTGCGAGTCCAACGATGCGCGCGCGGACTGAACCCGACGTTGCGCGCGCCGCAGAGTCGGACATGGGCGTGTGAATGCGCGGAAAGCCATTCTTGCCCAGCAGCAGTATCGCGTCGCCATCAACGACAAGCCCGTGAAGATGCCGTCCGGCAATTGGCCACGCCTGGCTCGTAGGCGAAGCCAGCGCAACGCCGCCGATGCAAGTCGTGTCGCTCGCCTGCGCGTACTTGCCGCGTGTCTTGAGCAGCGTGAGTGCCTGCTGTACGACCATGTTTCCCTGAGAATGCATAACGAAGATCAGATGCCGACCTTCATCGCGCATGCGTGTAGCGAATGCGGCCACCGTATCGACATCGCGTGGTCGCGTGGCCGCTGATCGATTCATCACGCTCAACAATTCCGTCCCGGCTTCGACGTAATCCGACAGCATTGCCAGCGCCTTCGGATCGGTGCTGTTGAGGCATTTCGCGAGTTCGTGCGGAAGTGAGTTGAGTCCCAGCCAGTCGCCCTTGATCCCCAGATCGAGCACGCACTTGTCCTCTGCGCTTGTCTCATCGGCTATGGCACTGCGATTGTATATGAGCTTCACTTCGAATGGAACGTTCGCGTACCACTGGGCGCTGCGCGCGAGGATCGCGACATGATGTGCGGCGAATAGCGCACCCAGTGGTGTTGTCAGAATGCCGTTCACGTACGCGATCGTCACCGGCTCACCGGCTGCTGTGCCTTGCGTCATGATGCTGGCGGCTGGGCGGAGTGTTGCGTTAGCCCCGAGTGGAATGAACAGTGACGTGGCAAGCCCTCCTCCTCCACCGTTGCCCGGGACGTCGTTACGGATACCGTCGCCGTACCCCGCGTCGAAACTGTGACCATCCAGCGCTGCGTCCAGCGATTCCATCGATGCCGCATCGTCGTCGCGCTTGAGAACGGTCATTTCCACACGTCTAAGTCGTTCCGTAATGTTCACCGTATCCGGCATGACGTCGAGTTTGTCCAGAAGTTGTTGCGCGGATGCCACCTTGTCCCGCGACCTTAGCATGGCGCGTGCGTCGTGGAGGATCCATTCGTCGCCGGAGGCAACGTCGGCCACGCGATCCGCCGAGACGATGAGAACGTGCGAGTCGTTCATCGTGAGTCTCCCTTGTTTGGGGATCTGGACCTGATCCAGCGTGACCAGTGCGTTGTTGTAGCCCGAGTCGGCGCCAAAACTGTACGACACACGTTCGCCTCGACGGAAGCTGTACGTCCGACTGGACATATCTCCGTGCATACCGGGCTCGAGAATGACGGTGAGCGCGACAGGGGGAACGAAAATCTGGAAACGCACGCTCAGCCAGTTGCGTTGCGAGACGAACGCAAACTGAATAGTGTCGTCGGGGAGTGGCGCGTAGTCCGCAGCGACGATCTTCACGTCTGTAAAGCCAACTGTTGTGTCGCCAAGCGCAACGATTATGCGATAAGCAGCGGCGGTATCCGCCGCCAGATCTCGCGTCTGCCAGCGAAAATGGAATGCGCGGTCATTCAGTAAAACGCGCCGTGTGGAATCTGCGGTCGAATCGGAACTGAAGTGCGCCAACGTGTCGGCGCCGCAGCCACCACTATCGAGTCGACAGATCACGACAGATGGCGCGAGCATCGTGTCGAGCGCGCCGCGAGGATGGTGTTTGGGCCCAAGTGGCGCGAGGAACACGATTTCTGGTGCGCTGGAATCGCCCGGTGCGTTGATTGCGGCAGCGATCTGGGAAGGAGGGGGTCCTGGTGCCGTTGGCGCGTCGCGGCATCCTGACTGTGTGATGAAAGCGAGGGCAACGATGGATGTGAATGCGAAACTGACAGCTGCGCGGCTCGACTGCATGGCTCTCTCCGTGGGATTGGGCCGCCACGATAGAGTGAACTGGGTGACGCCGAGTAAAGCGCGCGCGCTCGGCCGTCATCGGAGACGTGCGGTGAAGGTCGGTTTCAGACCGTGCGGCGCGCGAGAGAGGTCTGGCGGCTATCTTTCGTACATGCCAGAGCGCATTCGCACGCGTTTCCTCGTCGTTGGGAGCGGCGTCGCAGGACTGCATACCGCGTGGCGCGCCGCCAGCTCGGGAGACGTCGTCGTTCTGACCAAACGGTCGCTGTTCGACAGCGCCACGGCTTATGCTCAGGGTGGGATCGCTGCCGCACTTGGTGCGGGGGATTCACCGGAACTTCACCGCCGCGACACTCTCGCGGCTGGTGCCGCGCTTTGTGACGCCGCCGCGGTCGAGGTGCTGGTGGAAGAAGGACCCGAACGTGTGCGCGAACTTATCGACGCCGGCGCGCAGTTCGATCGTGATCTGGCCGGCAAACTTCAACTCGGCCGTGAGGCGGCGCATTCACGGCGGCGCATCGTTCATTCGCACGGAGATCAAACCGGTGCAGAAGTTGCTCGCACTCTCATAGAGCGAGTCCGCGCTACCCCGAGCATTCGTGTCTCCGAGAAAACACGAGTACTCGATCTGATCCTGGATGACGGCGTGTGTGTAGGTGTGCGCGCGACCGTGGCAGGCAAGGCAACTGAGTTCATCGCCGACGCGACCGTCCTCGCAACCGGGGGTTGTGGCCAGGTTTACAGATACACTACGAATCCTGCGGTCGCGACCGGCGACGGTTATGCGATCGCGCACCGCGCCGGTGCAAAACTCGCCGACATGGAGTTCGTGCAGTTCCATCCAACGGCGCTGGATACCGCTGAAACGCCCCTCGCTCTTGTCTCAGAAGCCGTGCGCGGCGAGGGGGCGGTTCTTGTCAACGACCGCGGTGAGCGCTTCATGTTGCATGAGCACAAACTCGCGGAGCTCGCCCCGCGCGACGTAGTGGCACGCGCGATTTTCCGGGAGCAGCGCGCGGGCCGGCGCGTATTCCTGGACGCGACCCGTTTCGAACGGCCGTTCGAAGAGCATTTTCCGGGCATTTTCGCGCTTTGCATTGCGCGGGGTATAAATCCCAATCTGGACCTCATTCCCGTGACACCTGCAGCCCACTACATGATGGGCGGGGTCGTGACGGATCTCGCTGGCCGTGCCAGCGTGCCGCGACTGTATGCGTGCGGCGAAGTTGCACGCACCGGAGTTCATGGTGCGAACCGTCTCGCGTCCAACTCGCTGCTGGAGGGGCTTGTATTCGCCGAGCGCGTGGCGAGGGACATGATGACCGCTGAGCCGTTGGTCGCGGAGCCGGCGCCGGTAAGGTGGGGAGCGCCGCCACTTGTGGATCGCGGCGCATCGCAGGTAGCGGCGGATGATGTGCGACGGGTGATGTGGGACAACGCGGGGATCGACAGGACCGCGGAGGGACTGCGCGACTGCATGGAATTGCTGGATGGCATCGCCGCGCGCCTGCCGACTGGCGCGACAGAAGAGACAAACATGGTCGAGACGGCACGCTTGATCGCCGAAGCGGCGCTCTTACGGAAGGAATCGCGCGGTGGCCACTTCAGGCGCGACTTTCCCAGGCCCAAGCGAAAGTGGCGCGACAGGCACATTGAATGGTAACCACGCAACCGAAGGCTAACTGGCATGACTGAACTCATACATGGAAACGCGCCCGACGAGGAACTCGTCACGCGTATCAAGCATCTGGCGCGCAAGCGCGACGCGGTAATTCTCGCACACAATTACGAACGCCCAGAGGTTCAGGACGTCGCCGACTTTGTTGGCGACTCACTCGGACTTAGTCGTGAAGCAGCGAAGACCGATGCACAGGTGATCGTGTTCTGCGGAGTGCACTTCATGGCGGAAACGGCGGCAATCCTATCGCCGACAAAAACGGTCCTTCTTCCGGATATGGCGGCCGGCTGCTCGCTTGCATCGACGATCGATGCCAACCAGCTTCTTGCATGGAAGGCGGAACATCCCGGCGCTATCGTCGTCAGCTACGTAAATACTTCAGCGGAAGTGAAGGCTGAGAGCGACTATTGCTGCACCTCGGGTAATGCTGTCGATATCGTCAATTCGATTCCGGCCGACAAGGAAATACTGTTTCTTCCGGACATGTTCCTAGGCGCGCACGTGCGCCGTGTGACGGGTCGTGAAAACATTCACGTTTGGATGGGGGAATGCCACGTGCACGCTGGCATCGATCCGGAAAACATCAATGCACAGCGAGCCGCTCATCCGAACGCGGAATTCCTAATTCATCCAGAATGCGGTTGTGCAACCAGCGTAGTCGAGGCGGTGTCATCCGGAGCGGTGAGCGCCGAGGGCGCGCAGATTCTTTCGACAGAAGGCATGATTCGCAGGCCGGCCATCTCGGGTGCGGACGAGTTCATCGTCGCGACCGAGGTTGGGATTCTACATCGGTTGCGTCGCGAGAACCCCACCAAGCGCTTCTTCGCTGCGAACGATCGCGCCGTCTGTGCATTCATGAAGGTCACGACTCTTCCCAAAGTGCTCGAATCGCTCGAGTTCATGCAGCACAGGATCACGGTCCCGCCGGACATCGCAGAGCGGGCTCGGCAGGCTATCGAGCGGATGGTATCGATTGGTGGCAAGCCAACACCCCTATCTCTTGACCCGGCCACGGCCGAGGATCCCGGCGAGTGACTGACTCCACAAAATTGAAGGACCCATCACTCGCGCGCCTCGCCGAGTTTGCCTTTTCCCCCGAGGAACGGCTGCGGTTCCCGCTTGATGCAGCGCACCGTGCAAGGATAGTTCACGCCGCGCTCGAGGAAGACGCCGCAGACGCAGACGTGACTACAAACGCAACCGTGGATCCGGCGCGCGGTGCTCGTGCGTCTCTTGTCGCGAGGCGATCGGGAGTCCTGTGTGGGACACTCCTGGCAATCGAAGCGTTAAAGCAACGCGATCCGTCAATAACGATTCGCGAGGATTCGCACGACGCGCGTCCAGTAGGTCGTGGCGACACGGTTCTGTTCTTGACTGGAAACGCGCGTGGCATACTCAGCGCGGAACGAGTCGCGTTGAACTTTATGCAGCGACTTTCCGGTATTGCTACGCTTACCGCGCAATACGTACACGAAGTGCGCGATACAAATGCCCGTATCCTCGATACGCGCAAGACCACGCCCGGCTGGCGACGGCTGGAACGGTATGCTGTGCGTTGCGGAGGCGGCATGTCTCATCGCAGCGATTTGGAGCAGGCGGTCCTGATCAAGGACAATCATATCGCCGCCGTGGATCACGATATTGGACTTGCCGTGGAGCGCGCACGCGCGATTGCGGGTGCGGGTACCCGTGTCGAGGTGGAGTGCGATGATGTGGAGCAGGTGGAAGAAGCGATCCATGCCGGCGCCGACATCATAATGCTCGACAATATGGGGCTTCATGACATGCGCGATGCGGTGAAACTTGTCGCGGGGCGCGCCGTGATCGAAGCTTCGGGCGGGGTGAACTTGCAGACTGTACGCGGGATCGCTGAAACCGGAGTCAACTGGATTTCGGTCGGTGCACTCACCCATTCAGCGCCGGCGCTCGATCTCGCACTGGATTTCGAGGACTGAAGTGCGCCTCCGAAGTGCAGCTCGTCGATCCGAGATCACGCGACCAGAAGTGCCCGCGAAATCGCCTTCGGTGGAAAGTTGTGATGTTTGTGGGAGTGAGCGACTTGAGTGGCGCAAGTGCAAGCTGATCTGCCTCAATTGCGGAACGATTCTCAAGTCGTGCGCGGATCTGTAGCGCTTCAGCCGCCTGGCACACTATGGACGGTCGGACATTCGACTCATCCGATAGCTGAGTTCGTCGACATGTTGACAGCGCATGGCGTGACGCGCATCGCGGACGTGAGGCGGTTCGCCGGGTCGCGCAAATTTCCGCAGTTTAATCCCGTCCCGCTCGAGCAATCGCTCGCCGAATCGGGAATCGCATATACTCCCGTCCCTGCGCTTGGGGGCCGTCGAAAAGTGCTCCCAGACTCGCCGCATGTCGCATGGAGAAACGCATCATTTCGCGGTTACGCGGACTACATGGACACGACCGAGTTCGCGGCGGCGGCAGAGTCCCTCGCCGCGGTCGCTCGCGTCGATAGAGTTGCCGCGATGTGCTCCGAGGCCGTATGGTGGCGATGCCACCGCTCGATGATCGCAGATTATTTCAAGGCACATCAGTGGGAAGTGTTGCACATCATGGGGCTCGGCGGAGCAACCGAGCATCCATTTACGTCCGTCGCCAGACTCGTCGATGGTTGCCTGACGTACTGAGCTTCTGAACTACCCGGCAGCGCGGGGCTAGTGGACGGAGCTCACATCACCAAGTGGGCGGCCAGCTGAAGCGCGAACCACGGACTCATACACCATATCGCCGAGTGCGTCGTAGTTGCCGTCAAAGTGGTGTTTGCCATTGCGGACGACAACTGTCATGAGCCCATTCGGAGCAGATCGGCAGAGCGATTCCTTCTCGTCCTTGCCATAAACGCAGAGCATCGGGACGGTTTTGAGCATCTCAAGCTGAGGGAGGATCGGGACATCCCCCTTGCCGGACGTAGTGCGCCACAGATCGGAGAAGTGGTAAGTGAAGCTCGCTCGCTCGAGCAGCGCTAGCATCGCGATCAACCTAAGATGTGGCCGGATGTCGGGTGCCAGGTTGTTCGCCGCAAACGGCGCCAGATCCGAACCGCGAGAATAACCGACGAGCGCGACATCCTGCTTGCGCCACAGTTCCATGTATCGACGAGCGATTCGTGACACATCGCGTCCGAGGATTTCGGGAGTGCGCTTGCCGCTATGAAGATAGGAGCGCATGTCGAAGCCGATGACATCCACACCATGCGCCTGCAGGTTCTCGCCTACCTTCTCGTCGATGTCCGCCCAGCCGCCATCGCCTGAGAGAATGATGGCGAGTGTGTTGCTGGACGACTTCGCGGCTCTGAGTTCGACAATCGGCAGATCGCGCACATTCGTAACAGTGTCGCGCGGCGATTGCGAGACCGCACCGGCGGTGGTGTGTGCTAATACGAGAAGGGCAGTGTAAAACATGAATTAATCCAGGCGAATTTGGAACTTGTACGCTAATGTGAGCGGTTCAATTCTCACGGCTTGTCCAGCTGCATGGGGTCCACGCGGCTATCCGGAATCGGCGTATTTACACGGATATCGGTATATGTCTCGCTCTGAATGAGCTTGCCGGCGCGAGACGCGGTTACATAAGTTGACAGCCAGCCGCCGCCGGCGGGCTGGTATTTCTCAAAACGCACGTCCTCTACCTCCGGTCGTCCGGCAGCGACGGGCGTAAGCATGCGCACAAAGAGCAAGCGGTCGGCATCCACCCAGAATTGCTGGGATGTGGTATCGCCCGGCGTGGCTCCCACGATGAACACCTTGCGCCCTTCCCAAGTCCCTTCGTGCATCTTGGCCAAGTCGAAACCCTCTTCGCGCAACACGCTGACTGTTCGCTCGATGGGCTGCGTGTAGATATCGAACCCCAGTATGAGTAACGGATTTCGACCGGCACGACCCGCAACCTTGCCTGATCCGCGGCGAACGAAGGTGCTGTCGCGCGCAAAGAGGATGATCGGATCGCCATCGGGTGCGCCGACGTCAATCCGCAGGCGGCCAGGAAGCTTTGCGGATTCGTACCACGTTTCGTGCACCATCGTATCCGCTGGAGTCCGGCGCAACGTTGCCTGCGTGAAGGTGAGCGTCTTGTACCATTTGCCCACGTAACGGTCGTGCATCAGCCGAACAAGGTCGGCCCCGTCTGGTGACGTCTGTGCACGGGCTGCTGCAGGGGCTACAGTACACAGCAACGATAGCGATCCGGCGAGAACTAAAGCGCGCATGAGGTTTCTCAAGTTAGGCGGTGACTTTTCGACTCGTCCAGCGGGAGCCCGGTTACAAATCCGGGCGAAGCTCCTCGGCTCCATTCAGATACACGTGCTTCAGCAAACAGTTCGACGGCACTTCCACATGGAGCAGAACTCTAACGACGCGGCCAATCGCGTTAGGCACCGGAATCTCTGTGGAGCAGAGCATCGCAACGTCATGCCAACCCAGGTCGCGGGCCGCCCTCGCGGGGAACTCGCTCACCAAGTCCGGAGTGGTGGTGAAAAATGCGCTGACAACTGCCTCCGACGTAACCCCGTTGCGTGCCAACATGGCACTCAACAGTTCCCGAGTTGCGGCGCGGATGCTCGCCGGCTCATCGGCGGCCGGCCGGGTCGCCCCGCGCAGTCCGCGAATACGTGTAGAGCCAGCTGCGTTTTCGGTCACGTTTGGTTGATCGGGTTGTGTGTTCCCGGTATCATGACGTTCAGTATCGAGTCGGGTATCCCGTAGCCCTCGTCGCGCCGGATGGTTGCCGCGACGTCCTTGCGTTTGTCATCCACGGCGCCGCCGCTACCGCCCGACAGCGCGACCCTCGCGCTCCGGAAACGAAGCCCCGAATCCACGCAGAAGATATCGCACAAGTTTAACGCCTCTGCAGCTTGGGCGTCCCCAGCGCTGCTTAGGAGCGACTGCGTGCGCGAGATTACGCAGGCAGTCGCGAACAACTCGATGGCCATGTTCGAAAGGCGCTCGACGACCAGTTGCCGATCGACGATTTCGCCACGGTATGTTACCAGTGCATGCTCCGCCGCTGATCGGAGCTCGGCGACATGCCTCTCGAAATATTCCTTGTGGCCGGCGAGCCGAGGGTCGAGATCGACATCCAGCGTCGCCGTGGAGCCGAAAGCGCTTCGAACCCGTGCCGCGGCCACCTCGCTCAGCAGGCCAAGATGCTTGATTGGTTCCCGGAGAGCGGCACTCACCTCCTTGAGATGGCCCGAAAGTGTCTGAATCCCGTTCAGCGCGATGAAGAGGCGAAGTATTTCGTTGGCGCCTTCGAAAATGCGGTTGATGCGGCTGTCGCGAAGAAACCGCTCGTACGGGTATGGCTTGACGAATCCACGGCCCCCAGCGATCTGGACCATTTCATCCGCGGCGCGCCACACCAGTTCGCTTGCGAATACCTTGGCGATCGCCGCCTCGAGTGACCAGTCCGAATCGTCTTCAGTCGCCAGGTTGGCCAGAACGCCCAGCATCGAGTCGGATGCGTAAATCTCAGATGCGATCGACGAGAGTTTGCGTTGAGTGATCTCAAAATCGGCTAGCGGCTTTCCAAACTGTATACGCTGCTCGGCGTATTTCGTCATCTCTGCAAATATGTGCTTCGTTCCGCCGGTACAGCCCGCAGCAAGGGTTAGGCGGCCGCCATTTAGTACATGCACTGCGACGGCGAACCCCTTTCCAACCTGTCCAAGAACGTTCTCCACGGGAACGCGCAGGTCCGTGTATTCCAGCTCGGCCTGAGTCGAGCCGCGAATGCCCATTTTCTTCGCTGTCTCGACAACTCGGAAACCTGGCATGGTTGGTTCGATCAGAAACGCTGTTGGACGCTGGACCTTCTTTCCATCGCGTTCGACTTCTGTCTGTGCAAATGTCGCGATTACAGCTGCACGATGCGCGTTACCAATCCAGATCTTGTGTCCATTCAACGACCAGTGAGTGCCATCGGCGGCGAGTACAGCTGTCGTTTTGACGTGTTGCGCGTCGGAGCCCACCAGCGGTTCGGTCAGTGCGTACGAAACCAGAATCTCACCGCGCGCCAGGCCGGGCAGCCACCGCTGCTTCTGTGCTTCCGTGCCGTAGAGGACGATTGCCTTGCAACCCAGTCCGCAGTGAACGCCGATGAAAACGCCGATCGATGAGTCGACACCTCCCACAGCTTCGCACACTCTCGCGTACGCTCGTGGCGAAAGCTCAAGGCCGCCGAACTGGCGCGGAATGGTCATCCCGAGAAATCCATGACTCGCGAGCGCCGCGATCACAGTGCCGGGAATCGTTTCTTCGATGTCGAACTTTACGGAATCGACCAGTCCATTCAGTCGGCCTTCAATCGCCCGCACGAGCCGGTCTACAGTCGCTGCTTCGGCTGGGTCAGCAACGCTCAGTGGTGCCGGGTAGGGAAAGAGCAGTTCATCGAGAACCTCGCCAGCGAAAACTCCTCGGGTGAACGACGATCCGTCGGTGGGCATGTCAGGTCAAGTATTGGAAGTAGATGTTTGACGCGCAATATCCAGCGCGCGGGGAGATGGCATGTCGCAATAATCGCCGTGGCAGGCGAACGTCTCTGCGTATTCCGCGTCGCCGAGCAGATGGCCGAACGCGGACGGGTATCTTGAACTGGCTTCCGCAAGCGAGTTCATCACACGCTCTGCGATGCCACGGAATTCCTGATTGCCGTCGTAGTTCGCCAGACGGAGTAAAAGATCCACGGCCAGCGACGTACCCGACGGTGTTGCGTTGTCCGTCGGGTCTCGCGGACGCGACACGAGTTGCTCTGCGTCGTGCGCAGTATCGAAGAACGCAACCTTTCCGGCGTCCCAGAACTTGTCCAGCATGACGCGAGCGAGCAGCCGTGCGGCGTCCAGCCATTTGGCGTCGAGTGTCTGCTCAAACACCGCGAGAAAGCCGAGCGCGACGCCCGCCTGATCTTCGAGAAAGCCGGCTAGTGGATTGGCGCGCTCGCTGTAGCTGCGCATGCAGCGGCCGTCGACGATCATGTGTTGCAGCAGGAATTCCGCATTGCGCACGGCGAGGGCGCGAGTCGCATCGTCATCAACTGCGCGGCCCGCTTCGACGACACCACGGAGCGCGAGCCCATTCCAGGCGGCAATTATCTTGTCGTCCCGTGTCGGTCGCACACGCTGCGAGCGGTACGCATACAGTTGCTCCTTCGCGTTGCCTACAATCGAAAGCAACTTGACAGCATCGATGCCGTTGCGATCTGCAAAATCCTCGACGCTTACAGGAACGTGCAGGATGTTGTGTCCCTCAAAATTGCCCGCCGCTGTAACTCCGTAGAAATTCTTCACGATCGGCGAATCGTCGCCAAGTATCGAGTCGAGCTCGTCGGTTGTCCAAACATAGAACTTTCCTTCCACTCCCTCTGAGTCAGCGTCAAGTGAGGAATAGAAGCCACCGCCCGGGGAAGTCATTTCACTGGCCAGCCACGAGACAACTTCTCTTGTGACGCGTCGCACTTCTTCGTCCCGTGTAGCCTCGAACAGATGCGCGCCGAAGCGGATGAGCAGTGCGTTATCGTAAAGCATCTTTTCGAAATGCGGTACCAGCCAGCGCGCGTCGACCGAGTATCGCGCGAAACCGCCTCCGACCTGATCATAGATACCGCCTCGCGCCATCCTCGTGAAAGTGTTTCTGGCCATTTCGAGAGCGTCGGCGTTTCCCGTTCTGGCCCAGTGTCGGAGCAGAAAGTCGAGAACCATCGTCGGGGGGAATTTCGGGGCTCCGCCAAAGCCGCCAAGTTGCGTGTCATAATTCGCCGCGACGGCATGAACGGCGGAATCCAGAGACTGGGCGGATATCTCCAAGTCGCCGCCGGCACCCGCGACGCGGTCCTCGTAGATCTGACGCATTGAGGCGACACTGGCGGCGATTGTCTCCGGCCGCTGCGTGTACGCATCGGATACGGACTTGAGCACGCGCATGAACGAGGGCATCCCGTGCCGGTCCGTCGGCGGAAAGTAAGTGCCTCCGTAAAACGGCTCGCCCGATGGCGTCAGGAACACGGTCATCGGCCAGCCGCCGTGGCCGGTCATCGCCTGGACCGCCTGCATGTATACGGCGTCGAGGTCGGGTCGCTCCTCGCGGTCAACCTTGATGCAGACAAAGTGCTCATTCATGAACTCGGCCGTGAGGGGATCCTCGAACGACTCGTGCGCCATGACGTGGCACCAGTGGCACGCCGCGTAGCCGATTGACAGCAGAATCGGGCGGTTCCCGGCGCGGGCTGCAGAGAGAGCCTCTTCGCCCCACGGGCGCCAGTCAACCGGATTGTCGGCGTGCTGAAGCAGGTACGGGGAGGTCTCCCCAGCCAGGTGGTTCGGCATCTCGTAAGATAGCCGCCCCGGTGGGCCGCCGAGTCGGGAAATCGGCCGTTAAATTGAGTTCATGCCAAATATTGCCAACGACCTCGATTCTTTCCTTACACAGCACCAGTCGCGGATCGAGCAAGAGCTGTTCGATTTCCTGAGAATTCCAAGCGTGAGCGCTCAGCCGGTGCACGACGCGGATACGCGCGCCGCCGCCGAGTGGGTAAAACGATCTCTCGAGGAGGCGGGGCTGACGGCGACGGTCCACACCACCGCTGGACATCCCATTGTCGTTGGCGAATGGCGCGGTGCAGGTCCTGACGCTCCCACAGCGCTCGTATACGGTCATTACGACGTCCAGCCCGCAGAGCCGCTGGATCTCTGGACATCTGCGCCTTTTGAGCCAGAAGTCCGGGATGGCCGCATCTATGCGCGCGGTTCTGTCGACGACAAGGGTCAACTGTTTCTTCACATAAAGGCACTCGAGGCTCACCTTCGCACGCGCGGCAAATTGCCGTGCAACGTCGTTGTCATTGCGGAGGGGGAGGAAGAGGTAGGCAGCACCAACCTGGAACCGTTCATAGAGAACAACGCCAAGCTTCTTACAGCGAATGCGGTTGTCATTTCCGATTCGGCGATGTTTGCCGAAGGGATTCCGTCGATCCTATCATCGTTGCGCGGGCTGTCGTACTTCCAGATAGACGTGCAGGGACCTGCGGGCGACCTACACTCGGGTATTTACGGCGGTGCCGTTGTGAATCCAGCCGCGGCGCTTGCAAGCATCATTGCGTCAATGCACGAGGCGAATGGGCGCGTTGCAATCGATGGGTTCTACGACGATGTAAGTCCATTCTCCGATGAAGTCATCGCGGGAATGCGGAATCTTCCGCATACTGACGACGCTTTCATGAACGAGATCGGCGTGAAGAGCCTCGGCGGGGAGGACGGATTTACCACGCTTGAAAAATTATGGACGCGCCCGACCTGCGAAGTAAACGGACTCCTGTCCGGCTATACAGGAGACGGGGCCAAGACGGTTCTACCCGCCAAGGCGATGGCAAAAGTCAGCTGCCGGCTGGTCCCCGATCAGGATCCGGGACGTATTGCAGAACTGTTCGAGGCGCATGTTGCGAAGCACACTCCGGCGGGCGTTACAGTGAAGACTGCATACATACACGGCGGACGTCCGTGGCGAGCCGACGTGGCCGGCCCGATCTTCGATGCGGCGAAGCGTGCAATGGCCGCCGCGTTCGGTCGCGAGCCAGTCATCGTTGGGGAGGGTGGCTCGATTCCGATCGTCGGTGATTTCGAGCGGA
>JBDTAZ010000010.1:0-3003 GCA_039924325.1 Gemmatimonadaceae bacterium | reverse complement strand
CGCGAATGGTTTCGGCGCGCGCGTCAACCAGTGGCTTTCCGCCTTCCAGCGCGATTGTCATCGCGAGCTGTTCCACATCATCGTCGATTCGATCGGCGACCTTGCGGAGAATTGCGATTCGCTCTGCGGGCTCCAGCCATCGCGACTTATCCTTGAAAAGCGCCGCGGCTGTCGAGAGGGCCTTATCGATCACCGCAGCGTCTGCTATCGCGAAAGTAGCTATCGGAGAGCGGTCGTAAGGAGAAAAGACCGTCGCATCCCCGGCGGTGGACTTCGCGCCTGGCGCAAAGAGTTGATAGTGCGGAAGAGACTGAGACATGGTAGTTACCGGAATTTGTGCAATCGTGCGTCGGCGACCTCGGACCACTTTCTGTCGCCGAAATCAGTACCTGTAATTGAAACATACCGCTATTTCCGGCGATGTTAAAACCCGTTCGGGAATCGCCAGTTTGCTCTGACTGGGACCGCAAAAGTCAATGCCGAACTACGTGCAATTCGTGTGTATGTCCGCTTCGCTGATTCTGCGAATTCGGGCACGGATGCTGCTTTAACAACTGGGTATATACGGCAACATGACGTGAATCAGCACGACGAATTAGCACCATGTATGACCAACCCCAAACCGGTACCAGACATGACAACAAACAAAGAAACCATCTCAGTTCTGAACGATCTTATCGAAACGTGCAACAATGGTGTGAAGGGATTTCGTACCGCAGCGGCTTCCGTGACGGATACGCGCGCAAAAACGGTTTTTTCGACTCGCGCGGCCGAGATCGAAAAGGCGAGCCATGAGTTGGCCACCGAAGTGCGCAATCTTGGTGGCGACCCTGAAAAGAGCGGTACCGCGGCAGGCGCTGTGCATCGTGGCTGGCTCGATCTCAAGGCGGCGGTCACCGGTGGCGACGATACCGGGATTCTTACTGAGTGCGAGCGAGGGGAGGATCACGCAATCAAGACGTACGATAGTGCGCTGAAGAAGGATCTTCCCATGCAGACCCGTTCAATGATCGAGAAGCAGCGTAATGGCGCGATCGCGAATCTCGACACTGTGCGGCAGATGAAGAAAGCCGCGTAGTCAGGCTCCGAGGTTTGAGCGGCGAGGGGGGCAACAGCTGTTGCCCCCTTTTGCGTCCGGGCGCCGAGGACCGTCCTCCGTGGATTCCTTGATTGTGGAGGCGGTTCCAGACCCGATGGGTCCCGACTAGATTGCGGGTCTTGCCTCTGTCGTGTTTGGCGTGGAGGCATTCGTGGGCCAGGACCGAGAGGTCGGGCCACCGGGCAAGTTCTTGATTTGCAAGTAGTTAGGTGTAGTGGGATGTAGTGGGGCCAGGTAGCTCAGTCGGTAGAGCAGCGGACTGAAAATCCGCGTGTCGGCAGTTCGATTCTGCCCCTGGCCATTGGGTTAAGACCTTGAAAGCAAATTGGATTACACGACGCGGCGGCCTTCATAGAGGGTCGCCGTTTCGCGTATTCGCCCCTGAGTCACCCCACCCAGCGCCCATCCTCTCCACGCCCCGTACTGCGGGAGACGCTGTGGGGGAGACGGCGCGCTCTCGCGTATTTGGCGCTATCGTGAAACGAAGCATCAGGAAGCATGCGGTCAGCACGCCTGCCTGCCGTGTCCGCCTTGGAGAAATGGGTCGTCCAACGTTGTGTAACGCACGAAAGTACTTCTGATGGCTATTCTACCACCTGAACCCACCGGGGCATTTAGCATGCGGATACCTTCGACCCTCCTGGTCGTATCACTCGTCTGGGCTGCGGCGGCGCCAGCCCAGACCATAACAGGCACTGTCGCGGGAGCCGGTCATCCCCTCGTCGGCGCGACGGTGCGGCTCCTCGACCTCGATCGCATCGTACGTAGCGGTGCTCACGGAGAGTTCACGTTCACGGATGTTCCCAAGGGCACCCACGTCGTCTTTGCGGGCCTGACCGGGTTTTCCGCGGGGGTGGACACGGTGAGTGTCACGGGAGACGCAGCTACTGCGTTGTTCGATCTGCGTGCCACTCCCATCCCACTCAAAGGGATTGTAGTATCTGCATCGCCAACCGCTCGCACGACAGATGAGCAATATCAGTCGACCGCTACAAAGTCGCAGGTGGAATTCCTCAACAGCGCTGGCTCCAGCTTCGCCGACAAGCTATCCGATATTCCCGGCGTCACGGTACGCGGCAACGGCTCTGCCCCGAATCGCCCGATTCTGCGAGGACTTGGCGACAATGAGGTTCTGATTCTGGAGAATGGTCTTCGAATGGGCGACATAGCAACGTACGATCCAGCACACGCTACTCCGATCGAAGCTCCATCCGTGTCTCAGATCGACATCGTGCGTGGACCTGCCACCGTGTTGTACGGACCGAATGCCATCGGTGGTCTCGTAAACGTCATCACAGACATCGTACCGCGTGTTTCGGATCACGCGCTTTCCGGGACCGCCGTCGTGGAAGGCAATTCGGTGAGCGACCAGGCTGCTGGCTACTTCAACAACGTGTACAGCGACGGAAACCACGCGCTTAGCGTGTCCGCCGGCGGTGTACACTCGAACGACATTGGTATCCCTGCACGCACTTATACCGATCCGGGAACTGGCGGAGTGTTCAAGTTGAACCGCATGCCGCAGACATTCGATCGTAGCGGCGAGGCTGGACTCGGCTACGCTTATCAGGGTGATTTCGGGTCGGTGGGTATTGGCGGCAAACGCTATGAGACGAACTACGGAGTTCCGGGCGATCCGCCAAACCAGGACTTCGCAACGATCCCGCCGACCACGTCGCGAATTGAGCAGCAGCGGAGCACAATCGAATTCCGCAGCCTCTTCAATGTCGGCAGCTCACTCCTCAAACAGACACGCCTCACAGCGGCATACAACGATTACACGCAGTCCGAGTTTCCTACTGCGCAGGACTCCACCGGCGTCTCGGATCCGCAGGCGAATCACTTTCACAAACGTGCACTAAACGCAGTACTCCAATTCGACCAGAAGCGGATCGGAAAGCTTC
>JBDTAZ010000009.1:0-3699 GCA_039924325.1 Gemmatimonadaceae bacterium | reverse complement strand
AATTAGTCCCTCGTGGTCGCAGACTGCGAGCACAGCCGCGAACACATGAGCGATCTCCTCGCCCAGGGTGCTGATGAAGTGGGCAATCGTCGTGAAGTGGGGCGCTGTATCACCACATAGTGCGATGAACGTCACGTGCTCGCGGCATGCGCGTTCGATTCCACGACTACTCACAATGCCGTGTGAGTAGGCACAGAGCACGACCTGGAGCAACATGGCTGGTGGATAGGCCGTCGCCCCCGTCGCATCATTGCTAAAGCGGGCATCGAATCCCGACAGATCTATCGTGTGCTCAAGCAGGTGATGGACGGCATGCTCGAACGTGCCTGACAAGAGTTGCTTGGCGAGATCGACCGGTAAGAAGCGCGGATTGGTATCGATATACTTGTAGCGGGCCATGCACAGTCCTTGCGCGGAGCGCGGCAGATATCAGATGGCGTCCACAATTGCCATGCATCGTCATATACAGCAAGTTTCGCACGAGACTTTTCCTACAGCCTCGTTAGGCCGCTATACGTGTTCGGTGTCCGCCAACTTGTGAGAACTCATGCCCCCTGCGAATCCGCGTCCTCAGCCGCTGCAAATGATCCGCCTGTCACTATTGGCAGGAGTATTGATTTTCGGCGCCGTCATTCTGTTCGTTCACCGACAGCCGAACTGGAAACCAGGAGCGCTCGCGCCAGCCATTATATACGCACTGGTGGCATACGCGATTTTGGCGGTGGCGATTGCCTCGGTACTTAAGGGCCGCGTGGGACGGGAGCCCGATCCGCAGCGCCGCGCCGCGTTGGTCCTCATCGGGTGGGTCGTCGGAGAGAGCGCGGCGTTGATCGGTGTCGGGATCTTTTACATCACCGGCCAAAGCCAGTGGTATGCACTCGGGCTCCTGGCTATCGTGTGCTCGTTCGCCCTGCTGTCGCCTGACGCAGCCTCGCCAACCGCAGGCAGCGTCGATGCATCCGGATGATGAGAACAAACTTCGCGACCTGGTCGGCAGGCTAGCTGTTGCGTGCTGCTCATGCGCCCGCAGCGCGGCGCTTCGTTGACGCCAGTGCGGCAGATTACGATATCGCGTGACCGGCTTAACGAGCGCTGAAGATGCAAAGAGTTTGTGGGCTGGTGCGCGCTGCGGCCGCGGCAAGAATTGGAGTCGCCGGAGCTGGCTCATTCCTGGAAGGACTACAGGCATTCTTGTCAGGGACGATCTCCGTGACTACATTGTGCTTACGATGTCACGCTCCTCGCCCGTCAAAGCCCGTATCATTGCCGTCGGCAACTCCCAGGGTGTCCGCATCCCGAAGCCGCTCCTTGAGCAGGCTGGCTTGGAAGGCGACGTTGAACTGCACGCCGAGGCCGGCCGCATTGTGATCGCCGCGCCACGCCGCTCGCGAGACGGCTGGGCACAAGCGGCCGCGACCCTGCATGCGCGCGGCGAGGACGGGCTGATCGACACCGCGTCGCCCGTGTTTGATCGCGAGGAATGGGACTGGCGGTGAGTCGGCCCGCTGCGGTACCGAATCGCGGCGAGGTGTATCTAATCGAACTGGATCCCACGCGGGGCAGTGAGATCCGGAAGACGCGGCCCTGTGTGATCGTCTCGCCTGACGAATTGAATCACCATCTCCGCACGGTCATCGTGGCACCCATGACCGCCGGCGGTCATACATACCCGTTCCGCCCCAGTTGCCGGTTTGGTGGGAAGGACGGCCACATCGTGCTCGATCAGCTACGGACCGTCGATCGAGAACGACTGCGGAAACGTCTAGGCATGCTGACCGCGACGACGTTGGAGACAGTGTTTGGCCGGTTAAGCGAGATGTTCGAGCTCTAGTTGCCTGAACAGTCGGAATGATGGGTAACACAATCGTCCAGCCCCGCACCAACCATCTACCGCGAAAACTGCTCGACGTGGGTCTCGGCGGTGCGGGCGTAGTACACTGCACGACGCCCAATGAATGACACCATGTATCCGGCACACCCCGCCGCAGCGACCTTCGCGCAGAATCCAGCGTACGTGTAACCCGGTATGAGCTGCTGGGCTGCGTTGATCGCCGTCCATGCTCGGTGTCGAGCTTCGCGCGGTAGCCTCCGCGTTCTACGAACCCTATATTCTCCACGTTGTTCGACCCCAACCAGAGAGCGCCTTGGAGGATCTCAGATCACGCGTTGAGCAGGCACTGTCCGGCAGCTACCCACTCGAGCGCGAGCTTGGCGGTGACGTCGTGTCGCGCGTGTTCGTGGCCACTGATGACCGCCTCGACCGACGGGTCGTCGTCAAAATGCTTTCGACCGAACTGGCGGCTGCGATGTCGGTGCCGCGGTTCGAGCGCGAAATCCGCGTGGCGGCGTCGTTGCAACAAACCAACATCGTACCGGTGCTCGCCAACGGCGACATCGACAGCATTCCCTACTACACGAAGCCGTTTGTCGAAGGCGAGAGCCTGCGCGCGCGGCTGGGCCGCGGACCACTCGCCATTTCGGAAGTACTGAGCATTCTACGCGACGTCGCGCGCGCGCTGGCCTACGCATATGAACGCGGCGTGGTGCATCGCGACATCAAGCCGGACAACGTGCTCCTCTCGTGACACACCTCCGCCACCGCATCTTATGAATTCATTCGTGGGTTAACTGGAGCGTTAACGGAGAAAGTCAATGTCACAATATTCGGAAAGCAACGCACAGCAGTATTTGGGAGCTTGCATAAGCATCGGGCTCGCACTAGGTGTCGGAGCTGGCTTCGCTTTTGGTGATGTTGCCGGAGGCACCGGTATTGGTTTAGCCGGCGGTGCTGTGCTCGGCTGGATATTAGTCCGGAGAATGAAACGTACCGAAGCCACCAGGAGCAAACGCGAAAGGGGCGTTGGCAATCCCTAACAATTCATTCAAGTCGATGCGCCTCCGACACGCGGCCGGTAGTTCAGGCGTTAGCGATCAACTTCGCAGCGCAGTGAAATTCAATCGTGGCGGTCCAACTGTACAACAATGGAGACACAAAATGACGGAGACGAAGAAACCGCGAACGAGCGAGCTAAACGGCCGACTTTGGGGTGGGCGCGCTCAAGATTGGGCTGACGTACAAGAAGGAACGTGTCGGCCAGTTTATTTGGCTGTATTTGATAAGGTGGGCCTGCAGGCCGGCGAAAACTATCTTGATGCGGGGTGTGGGGCTGGAATGGCGGCAGAAATCGCGAGCGAACGAGGTGCGAAAGTATGCGGCCTCGACGCAGCGCCGAACCTGCTGGAGTTTGCACGGAAGCGCGTGCCCGACGGGGACTTTCGGCTCGGGGACCTTGAAAGTCTTCCTTTCGCCGATGCTTCTTTCGATTGCATAACGGGTTTCAATTCGTTTCAGTACGCGGGTAATCCCGATCTTGCACTGCGCGAGGCAAAGCGCGTGGCGAAGCCGGGCGCCAAAGTTGTGATCATGACCTGGGGAAAACCCGAAGGCATGGAAGCGGCCTCGATCGTGGGTGCACTTCGACCCTTGCTACCGCCGCCTCCGGCAGGGGCGCCAGGACCGTTTGCACTCTCCGACGAAACAGCGATTCGTGCTTTTGCGACCGGCGCTAGCTTCGAACCAATCGAAGTGCTCGATGTCGATTGTCCGTGGCGCTACGCGGACTTGGCAACTGCGTTGCGTGGTCTCAGATCATCCGGCGTCGCTTTTCGCGCGATTGAGAACTCGAGCGAGGCGGCTGT
>JBDTAZ010000008.1:0-3122 GCA_039924325.1 Gemmatimonadaceae bacterium | reverse complement strand
ATGCCGTCGCGCCGAGAGTTCCTCGGCGCCGAGCATCCGGTGACGCTCGTGATCGAAGAGATCATCGACATATTTCGCGGTCTGGGATTCACCGTAGCGACCGGGCCCGAAGCGGAAACCGAGTGGTATAACTTCACGGCACTCAACTTCCCGCCGGATCATCCCGCGCTGGACATGCACGACACCATGTATCTGGCGAAGGATGTGGTGCTCCGTACTCACACGTCGCCGGTGCAGATCCGCACACTTCAGGCCGGGCCGCCGCCGATTCGCGTAGTGATCCCGGGCAACGTGTACAGGCTGGATCCGTTCGACGCGAGTCATGCGCCGGCTTTCGCGCAGATCGAAGGGCTGGCCGTCGACGAGGGAGTAAGCTTTGTCGATCTCAAGGCGACGCTGACCCATTTCGCGTCGCGCTTCTTCGGTTCAACGCGCACTCGCTTTCGGCCAAGCTACTTTCCGTTCACCGAACCGTCGGCTGAAATGGACGTGGAATGCCGGCTGTGCAAGGGTGCGGGCTGTGCCGCGTGCAAGGGCTCGGGATGGATGGAGATCCTGGGCTCCGGAATGGTGCACCCGAATGTCCTAGCGGCCGCGGGTGTTGATAGCGAACGTTACACTGGCTGGGCTTTCGGCATGGGACCGGGACGCATCGCGCTGCAACGCTACGGTATTCCGGATATTCGCACGCTCTACGATTCGGACATTCGCTTCCTTGAGCAGGTGGCGCGATGAACGCGTCATACGAGTGGCTGAAGGAGTTCACCGATTTCGATCTGACACCGCAGCAGCTTCGCGATGCGATCACCAGTCGCGCGGCGACGGTGGAAGAGCTTGTGTCGTTGCGCGCCGATCTTGCCGACGTTGTCGTCGGGCTTGTTGTCGAAGCGAAACCGCATCAGAATTCGGATCATCTATGGGTCACCAAAGTCGACGCAGGAACGGGCGAACTTCTTGATGTCGTCTGTGGTGCGCCGAACGTGCAGGCGGGATCCAAGTATCCATTCGCACCAAGCGGCGCGACGCTGCCAGGTGGGCTCAAGCTTGAACGCAGAAAGATTCGCGGCGAGACGTCCAACGGAATGTTGTGCTCCGCGCGCGAGCTCGGACTTGGCGCCGAACACGACGGCATCCTCGCGCTTCATACCGACGCCGCGCCAGGAACTCCCTTTCTGGCCGCGTATCCCGCCGGGGATACGCGACTCGTAATCGATGTCTTGCCAAACCGACCGGACCTTCTCTCGCACGAAGGGCTGGCGCGCGAAATCTCTGCCTTTACGGGCAACGATCTGCACATGCCGGAGCACGCCAACACAACCGATGCGCCGGCGTTGGCCCACGCCGATAGTGACGGTTCCACAGGCGGTGTCAGAGTTGTCGTCGACGACGCGGAAGCATGTCCGTTGTACACAGCCACTGTCATCCGCGGCGTTCGCATTGCGCCAAGTCCCGAGTGGCTCGCGGAAAGAGTTGTCGCGATCGGACTGCGCTCGATCAACAATGTTGTGGATGCGACCAATTACATGCTCCATGGTTTTGGTCAGCCGATGCACGCGTTTGATCTGGACCGGTTGCAGGGTCCCGAAATCCGCGTGAGGAAAGCGCGCGCAGGTGAACGCATCAGGACGCTCGATGGCGTGGATCGCAAGCTGGATGAGTCGATGCTCGTGATTGCGGACGCGGCCAATGCGCAGGCCGTAGCTGGTGTGATTGGCGGTGATGCCAGCGCTGTGCATGACGCAACGACCAACGTCTTGCTTGAGGTCGCGGTATTCAATCCGCGTTCGGTGCGTTCGACGCGGCGAGCGCTCGGCATATCTACCGACGCAAGCTATCGTTTCGAGCGCGCGATCGACTCGCATGCGTCAATCGATCTTGCGCGCTACGCCGCTGCACTAATTGTGGCCGTCGCAGGAGGGCACGTTGATGGCTTGCCGCTGGCAATCGGAACCGCTGGAACTTCGCCGGCGCCAATTCAGCTTCGCATGTCTCGCGTCGAGCAGGTGCTCGGCGAGCGAGTACCGGAGACTGAATGCATGCGACTGCTGGGCAGCGTCGGATTCGGCGTAACGTCCGGCGGCGACGACGCGCTTCGTGTGACACCTCCGCGCTGGCGCGGCGACGTCACCCAGGAAGTTGATCTGATTGAGGAAGTCGCCCGACTTCACGGCTACGACGCGTTCCCGGATGAACTTCGGCCATTCCGCGTCGGCGTCGCGACGGACTCTGCTGCATACGTCGTTACCCGACGGGTTACGGAGGCTATTGTCGCTGCTGGCTTGCTCGAAGTACGACCGATCCCATTCGTCGCCGACGCTGGCGAGAGCGGCGTACGAGTAATGAATCCACTCGCAGAGAGCGAGGCGCTGCTCCGATCCAGCATTCTGCAGACGCTCGCGCGCCGCGTGGAGCACAACTTCGCGCACATGACTCGCAACGTCCGGCTGTTCGAGGTCGGTGTGGTGTTCAGCCGCGGAACAGAAGGGATCCCGGTCGAGCGCACCGTAGCTGGTGCCGTAATCTCAGGAGACAGGAATCCCGCGCACTTCACCGATCCCAGACCTGGTCAGATTGATGTCTGGGATGCAAAGTGGTTGGGCGAACGCATCATCGCGGTTGCATTCGGCGACGACGTCCCAACGCTTGAGCCGAATTCGAATTCGTCCGGCTGGAATGTCGTCCGGGGTGGCGTTCCGATCGGCTCCATCGCTCAGATTACGGTCGATGCACCCGTTTGGGCCCCCCCAGTCTTTGCGATCGAGGTGGACCTGACCGAGGCGTTTGGAAATGTCAGGCAGAGGGCTGTCGCGAAGCCGCTACCTGTAACTCCGGCCGCTGAGTTTGACGTCGCCCTTCTCGTACCCGCTGGGACCCGGGCGGCCGACATCGCCAGGGTGATGTCAGCAACCGCAGGGGAGACCCTTGAATCATTGGTCCCGTTCGACGAATTCCGCGGTTCGGGAGTGCCTGAGGGATATCGGAGTGTTGCGTGGCGCTTGACGTTCAGGCATCCTGAGCGCACCCTACGCGACAAGGAAATTGAAGGTCGCCGCGCGCGGATCCTGCGCGCACTAGACGAGGAGCTCGGTGTCAGACCACGTACTTCCTGAAAACCCGCAGTT
>JBDTAZ010000007.1:0-21022 GCA_039924325.1 Gemmatimonadaceae bacterium | reverse complement strand
CGACGGCCGGCCCGAGGGGCCGGCCGTCGAATGGCGGGGGCGGGATTTGAACCCGCGACCTTCGGGTTATGAGCCCGACGAGCTACCAGGCTGCTCCACCCCGCGTCAGAGTTTCTAATCTAGTCAGGGGAGGGTGCCTGTCAACGCGAAACGCCTCTTTTTTGAAACCATTTACGGCTGCCCAGGCCGGTTTCGCGCGGTAGATTTACGGTCTGTGAGAATATGAAGGAAAGTCTAGAAATTCTGTTGGCTGGCGTTGTCGATTATGCCGGCCTGTTTCCCCCCGCCGCCCTTGGAATGGCCGCCGCGGTAGAGTCGTACGGGCAATATCTTCGCGACCCGGACCGCCGCATGCTGGGTCGCTTCGTCGTGCCCGTCGTTCGCCTGCGAGAGTTCGATGAGGCGGCGGCATCGTCGCTACCGCGCGGCGAAGGAAGCGAGCCCTGGCGCCTTAGCGCGCTGCCTGGTCCCGATATAGCCGCAGACATCGACCTCGCGCTCAAGTTCAATTGCCGTCACTGGAGTGGTTCGGAAATTGGACACGCCGTGATCGATGCTTTCGAGGTCAAGGTATCAACGGCCGCCGAGATCGCCGCAGCCGCAGCCGTCATGCCGGCCCAGATCGCGCCGTTTTTCGAGATACCGATCAGGTCTGATCCGACGGAGCTCGTGGCTGCAATCAAGCGTTCTGGCGCGTCCGCAAAAATGCGAACTGGCGGCGTAACTCCAGATGCCTTTCCCGACGTCGGCGACGTAGTCCGTTTCATGATGGCCTGCGGCGCTTCGCGCCTCCCTTTCAAGCTCACCGCCGGCCTGCATCACCCGATCCGCGCCGAGTACCGCCTGACGTACGCGGATGATCCTCCGCGCGGTGTCATGTTCGGCTACCTGAACATGTTCGTCGCCGCCACCATGACGTGGACTGGTGCCGATGAAGCGACGGTGCGATCAGCACTTCTTGCCACAAATGCAGAAGACTTTCAGTTTACAGACGACTCGATCGGATTTCGCGGCCGAATAGTTGCCGCCGACGTCATTCGGGACGCGCGAGAGAATTTCGTCATCTCTTTCGGGTCCTGTTCCTTCCGCGAACCGGTCGATGACCTTCACGCTCTTTCCATCTCCTGAATGCCACTCAATCTCACACACGACGCATCGCTTCGCTGCTGGGTAGAATCCGCAAACGTCGCCAATTGCGATTTCCCGATTCAGAATCTTCCGTTCTGCGTCTTCAGCGAATTCGATGAAGAGGCTGTCCCGCGCGGCGGTATCGCAATCGGCGATCAGATACTGGATCTCGCTGTCTGCGCGGATGAAAGTCTCTTCGGAGGGCGCGCGGCGGATGCCGCGTATGTCGCCGCCCAGTCGACTCTCAACGAGTTGATGACGGTCGATCCGGAACATCTCTCGGCGTTGCGCGCAGAGGTCAGTGCGTTGCTGAGCGGCGATGGTCGTACGCACCGGGGAATCCGGCTCCCTCAAAACCTATTGTACCCAATGGACGGCGCCGTTATTTACATGCCGGCGCGCATTGGCAATTACACCGATTTCTACGCGTCCATATTTCATGCGACCAATGTTGGACGCATGTTCCGACCGGACAATCCGCTGCTGCCCAACTACAAGTGGATTCCGATCGGCTACCACGGGCGCGCGTCTACCATCTCGCTTAAGGAAACTGTCGTTCGTCCGCACGGTCAGACGAAGCAGGCTGGGGAGTCCGAGCCCACGTTCGGCCCGTCGCGTCAACTGGACTACGAACTCGAGGTTGGTGCGTACATCGCGCGCGGGAATGCGATGGGGGACCAGATACCGATATCGGGCGCGTCCGACGCCATCTTCGGCTTTTGCCTGGTCAACGACTGGTCGGCGCGCGACATACAGTCGTGGGAGTACCAGCCGCTTGGCCCATTCCTCGCCAAGAGCTTCGCCACGAATATCTCGCCGTTCATCGTGACGCAAGAGGCGCTGGAACCGTTTCGTTCTCCGGCGTTCGCACGCCCCGACGGCGACCCGAAGCCAATGGATTACCTGAATGACGAGGTCGATCAGGCGGCAGGTGCCTTTGACATCCAGCTCGAGGTATATCTTTTGAGCGAGCAGATGCGCGAGGCAGAAATGCCGCCAATGCGTCTGAGCCACGGCTCATTCAAGGACATGTATTGGACGATGGGCCAGATGGTGGCGCATCATACCAGCAACGGATGCGATCTTCGGCCAGGTGACCTTATCGCAAGCGGTACCGTGTCAGGGCCCAATCCAGGCGAACGTGGCTGCCTGCTTGAGATTACCAACCGCGGTGCCGAACCACTGACTCTACCGACCGGTGAGCAGAGACAATTTCTGGAAGATGGAGACGAAGTGATTCTGCGTGGATATTGCGAACGTGAAGGACGTGTGCGGATCGGATTCGGCGAATGCCGAGCGATGATAGTCGCGGAAGAGATTTGATGCCAACACGCAAGAAGATTGTGAAGCGCAAGAGCGCTCCGGGCAGCAAGACTGTTGGGAAAGCGCGCGGAAAGACGGGGAGTGGAGCGGCGGGTAAAGCGGCAGGTAAATCCGCAGCTGGCGCTGGTGTTCCTACGGCGAAGCTGGCGAATATGCACTCGCGCTACTTCGACGTACGCCGCTCGGGGATCCAGGGAAAGGGTGCATTTGCCAACAGAAAGATTCGCAAGGGGCAGCGCGTCATCGAATACACCGGCGAACGGATTTCCAATGACGTGGCAGACGACCGTTATGACGAGACGAACATGCGTCGGCATCATACGTTTCTTTTTACTGTTACACCGAAAATAGTTGTGGACGGCGCAGTAAACGGCAATGAGGCGATTTACATCAACCACTCCTGCGATCCGAACTGCGAAGCTGTGATCGATGACCGCAGAATATTCATCGAGGCGATACGCACCATAGCGCCGGGCGAGGAGTTGGTGTATGACTACCAGTACGAACGTACCGGCGAGAACGACGAGGAAATGGCGCAATTTTACAAGTGCCTGTGCGGTGCGCCGAATTGCAGAGGAAGCATCATGAAGGACAAACCCGCGCCCCGCGGGAAGAAGAAAACGGGGAAGCGCCGCGTCAAGCGGTAGCGTCACGCACCACCACACCGAATCATGCCTGTCATGAGACGTATCTTTATTGGGCTGATCGTCACCCTGATCGCGAGCACGGCCGGCGCTCAAGGTACCTATCACCAGACCAAGCCGCTCGATCCGATCAACCTCGATACGACCTGCGCGCCATGCACGAACTTCTACCAGTTCGCCAATGGTGGATGGCTCAAGGACAATCCCATTCCGCCGGCCTATCCTCAGTGGGGTTCGTTCAACGAACTCGCCGAGCAGAACAACGAGAAGCTCAAGGTTGTCCTGGAAGATGCGGCCGCGCACCGCACGACCGCGACTGATCCCGACGTTCGCAAGGTCGGGAATTATTACGCGGCGTGCATGGACAGCACCGCCATCGAGAAGGCAGGCGACCAGCCAATTCAGGGAGCGCTCCGGCAGATTGCCGCGATAAATACGCCGGCGGATGTGAAGAATTACTTGATTTCGCAGGCGGCCCTCGGTCGAGACATCCTGTTCAACTTCGGATCTACCCAGGATGCCAAGCACAGCACTGAGGTCATTGGTGGAATCGATCAGGGCGGCATCGGCCTACCGGATCGTGACTACTACTTCAAGACCGATTCTGCCACAGTCGCCGTACGTAGTGCATATGTCAAGCACGTTGCCAATGACCTCGTGCTTGTTGGTGAGTCGCGAAACGAGGCAGAGGCCGGAGCGCAAAGTATTCTCGCTTTGGAGACCGCCATTGCCGCGTCGCATCTGACCCGCGTGCAGTCTCGCGACCCACAGCTGACGTACAATCGCAAGACGCCTGGCCAACTTGCCGCACTCGCGCCGGATTTCGACTGGAAGGCGTTTTTTGCAGCTGAACACGCTCCCGGCGTGACGGCGATCGACGTATCGAATCCCAAGTTCATCGTTGCGATGGATTCCCTTCTCGGTGCCGTTCCGGTGAGCACGTGGAAGACTTACTTCAAGTGGAATCTCGTCGGCGATGCCGCGCACACACTGAGTTCTCCGTTTGTGAACGAGGCGTTCGCATTCAACCAGACTCTCTCCGGCGCCAAACAGCAACTGCCGCGCTACAAGCGTTGCATCGCGTCCACCGATGGTGCGCTCGGCGAGGCACTGGGAAA
Source organism: Gemmatimonadaceae bacterium (assembly GCA_039924325.1). Taxonomy (GTDB): domain Bacteria; phylum Gemmatimonadota; class Gemmatimonadetes; order Gemmatimonadales; family Gemmatimonadaceae; genus Fen-1247. The sequence continues at coordinate 16,809 of JBDTAZ010000007.1, read as the reverse complement.
GGCATACGTCGCGAAGTACTTCACTCCGAAGGCAAAGGCGCGCGCCAACGCGATGGTCAACAACATCAAGGCCGAAATGCGGGCTCGCCTTGCTACCCGGACGTGGATGGGCGACTCGACGCGGAACATGGCGTACAAGAAGCTTGATGCGTTCGTGCAGAAGATCGGATATCCCGACAAGTGGAAGGATTACAGCGCGTTGCACATCACGCCCGGCGCCTCGTATTACGAAAACGCGCAGGCCATAATCGCGTTCAACAATGCAGATGACGTAGCCCGGATCAACAAGCCGGTCGATCGGACACGCTGGGGTATGAGCCCGCCGACCGTGAACGCGTATTACAACCCGGAGATGAACGAGATTGTCTTCCCGGCCGGCATCCTGCAGCCGCCGTTCTTCGATCCCAATGCGGACGATGCCGTTAATTATGGTGGTATGGGTGCGGTCATCGGCCATGAAATGAGCCATGGTTTTGACGACGAGGGCGCTCAGTTTGATGCGCAGGGAAATCTCAAGACTTGGTTCACGAAAACCGATCTTGCGAACTTCAAGGCGAAGACGGATGCGTACGCGGCGCAGTTTGACAAGAACACGATCCTCGACTCCGTACACGTCAACGGCAAGCTCACCAATGGCGAAAACATCGCCGACCTTGGTGGCCTCACAATCGCGTATGCGGCGATGGAAAAAGCGCTCGGCAACAAGCCCCGCACCAAGATAGACGGATTTACTCCGGAGCAGCGTTTCTTTCTAGGCTGGGCGCAGATCTGGCGTTCGAATACGACACCACAGCTCGCTCGGACGTTGATCACTGTCGATCCGCACAGCCCCGACATCTGGCGGACGAACGCGCCGCTCTCCAATATGCCCGAATTCGCGAAGGCATGGGGTTGCAAGATCGGCACGCCGATGGCTCTACCGGCGGCAGACGCCGTGGTGATCTGGTAGGCCGGCCGTCCCAGAGCTTATCTTTTCGGGGCGGGGGCGTGTTGTTCGCCTTCGCCCCGATTGCTTTGGAATCCTTTCTGACCCGATTCACTGTGGGAATGTCAGCGTGACCAACCCGTTTTATTACCGGATGTCCAACGGCATTCGCATCACTGTGCGGCCCGTGTACCTCAAGGATCAGTCCGATCCTGCGGCGCAGCACTACGTCTTCGCGTATTTCATCCGCGTTGAAAACGTGGGCGACCGACCAGCTCAGTTGCTGTCACGACGTTGGCTGATTCACGATGACATCGGCGAGGATACCGAAGTCGTCGGCGATGGCGTTGTCGGAGAGCAACCGGTGATCCGACCGTCGCGAGTCCATGAGTATCAGAGCTTTTGCGTCCTCAAGAGCGGAGAAGGCTACATGGAGGGCGAATACTTTTTCGTCCGACCAGCTGAAGAGGCTCAGACAGAAGGCGAGCGTTTCACCGCTGAAATCCCACGCTTTACTCTCAGCGCTACCGAATCCCCGAGTTTCCCGTCCTGACGGACTGGGTATCCGGACGCGTGGGCCGCACCGGCCGCACCGGCCGCACAGGACGAACCGGCTGAGTTCCGCGAGGCGCCGGTGCAGCTGTCCTGTCCGAGAGGTAATACGGGACAACAGCGTTATTCTCGACGACGTACACTACCGCACCCTGCCGACGGCCGCCGCTAATCTGGACAGCGGCCTGGTCCACGACGATCTGTCGTGGATAGTTCAGCCTCGGATCAGCGACCACGTAGCGACCAGGGTACATGTACGTGAGCGTTGGCACTCGAATGGAAGTTCGGTCATCGGGATCGTACGGCTCGCGCTCAGCTTCGACAGCGCGATATTTGTTCCGACCTGAGGACAGGAGGAATACCACGACTGCATCCCGGTCCGTCCGACCTGCCACAGCCAAGTCGGGACGTCCGTCGCCGTTGAAGTCGCCAATGACGGCCCACGGAACCTGACGCGGCGAGGGTTCGTAATCAGCCAGCCCGCGATAATCCTCGACCGTCCACGGTTCGAAATCACGATTATATCGGTCGAGCGCATCCTCCATCGCCGGCGGGAGATCCAGCAGCCATATTCCGGTAGCCGTACGGTAGATCGTGGGTCTGGGCTCGTCACGCAGATCTCGCCGCTGTGCCTGCGCATTGGCTCCAGCGATAGCAGACAGCAGACAAACGATTGTCAGCTTCACGGCGACCCGTGGAATTCTTCGATGCATATTCCCTAGTCTCGGCATGCTTTCCGCGGAACGACTGTTGCTAGTCAAATAACCCATATATGAAAAGAATTTACGATGTAAGCGTTCCGATCCGGGATGGAGGACTGGTATATCCCGGAAATCCTGAAATACATGTGTCCCTCCAGCAGTCGATCGCGCTAGGTGCTGGAGCCAACGTATCCAATGTCTCGTTCGGCTCACACACAGGGACCCATGTGGACGCCGAACACCATTTTTTTGAGAATGGTGCGACCGTGGATCAGATACCCCTCGAGACCGTAATGGGGCCCGCGACGGTGCTGGAATTCGGGCCCGATATAATGGCAGTCACTGCAGCGGATCTTGAGAAGCATGATCTCGCCGGTGTTGCCAGGGTCCTCTTGAAGACTCGAAATTCGGGCTATCTCACGCAGGATTCCAACTTCCATCAGGACTTCACGTATTTGGCTCCGGATGGGGCAGAACTTCTCGTCAAACTGGGTGTCAAGCTAGTCGGCATCGATTACTTGTCGATCGAGCAGTTTCACTCCGGCCACCATCGAACTCACCTCACGCTCCTCGGTGCCGGTGTTGTGATAGTCGAAGGTTTGAACCTTCTCGAAGTCCCGCAGGGTTCATACAACTTCTACTGTCTCCCGATAAAAATCGCCGGATGCGATGGCGCTCCTGCGCGCGCGGTGCTCGTTGATGAATAATCCATCGATCGAGTTGATACTTTGCGACGTGGGCGGTGTGCTTGGTACGAATGGCTGGGATCACGAGCAGCGTGCGAAGGCAGCAACGGAGTTCCATTTCGACTATGCGACATTCGAGCAAAAACACGAAGAAGCCGTCCAGACGTGGGAGTGCGGACGCATGACGCTCGCCGAATATCTTGACTTCACAATATTCAACGAGGAGCGCCCGTTCACGCGTGAGGCATTTATCGCCTTCATGTACGCGCAGAGCGTTGCACAGCCAGTAACCATACGGCTGATGTATGAGCTTGCGTTACGAAAAAAATGGCGCATGATGACGATGAACAATGAGTCTGCCGAGCTGAACGCGTACCGCGTCAAGCTGTTCGATCTGACGTCGATCTTCTCGGCATTCATTACGTCTGCGTACATTGGTGCACAGAAGCCGCACGACAATTTTTACGACAGAGCATTGGGCATCGCGCACGCTATACCAGAGCGCACAGTGTTCATCGACGACCGGGAGGAGAATCTCGAGCCGGCCCGGCAGCGAGGATTGCATTGCGTCCACGCCGTGAATCCCGAAGCAGTGCGCATGGGACTAGGCGCACTCGGTGTTCTCACTCGAGAAATCTGAAATACTCTCACAAGGCAAGAATATCATGCAATTAGCAATGATCGGACTCGGCAAGATGGGTGGCAACATGACCGAGCGATTAATCAAGGGTGGCCATTCGGTCGTCGTTTACGACCGCAGTCCCGACGCTGTCACTCGCGTAGTCGGTTTGGGCGCAACAGGGACCAGCAGTCTGGCTGACGTCGTCGCCAAGCTTTCCAAGCCGCGCATTGTGTGGGTCATGGTGCCTTCCGGACAGCCCACTGACGATACGATCGCGGATCTGGGAGGTCACCTCGAACGTGGCGACGTGATTATCGATGGTGGGAACTCGAATTTTCATGACACGCTGAGGCGCGGCGCTGAACTGGCCACCAAAGGCATCGAATTTGTAGATGCCGGCACAAGTGGCGGCGTTTGGGGATTGAAAGAGGGTTATTGCGAAATGGTCGGTGCATCTGACGCCACATTTGCGCTGTGCGAACCAATCTTCAAGACGCTTGCGCCACCGAATGGATACGCGCACGTCGGTCCGACAGGTGCGGGGCACTACGTGAAGATGGTGCACAACGGCGTCGAATATGGCATGCTCCAGGCTTACGCCGAAGGGTACGAGATTCTCCACGCGTCGAGTGAGTTCAAGCTCGACCTTGCAAAAATATCGGCGCTCTGGAATCAGGGATCGGTGATTCGCTCGTGGCTCAACGAACTCGCCGCTCAAGCATTCGCTCGCGACGGTAATCTGACGGACCTCAAGGGCTACGTCGAGGACAGCGGGGAAGGTCGCTGGACGGTTCAGGAAGCGATTGATCTGAATGTGCCGGCTCCGGTCATCACGCTTTCCTTGCTGATGAGACTCCGGTCTCGCCAGACAGACAGCTTCGGTGCGAAGGTAATTGCGGCACTCCGCAACGAATTCGGCGGCCACGCGGTGAAGCACACATGACGTCTGCTGTGGCCCCAAAGCTGGATGTATCCCCCGGAGCGATCAAGAACGCCTTGGACAGGGCGTCAGACGGCCGCGCGCAGCAAGCAGATGCGTGCACGATGGTTATCTTCGGCGCAGGCGGCGATCTCGCCAAGCGCAAGCTTTTTCCGGCGATATATGAGTTGGCGCATCAGAAGCTGCTGTCGCAGGACTTCGCGCTGCTCGGTCTCGTCCGTGACGAAACGACAGACGATGAGTTCCGCAAGGAGCTCCGCGAGTCCATCTCCGGTTCAGACGAAATACACGGGTTTGATGCTGGCGTGTTCGAGTGGCTCGCAAGCCGCTCTTTCGCGGCCAAGGGCGATATAGACGACGCCGCGACGTACGACGTCATCAAGAAGGAACTCACCGATCTCCGCGCGGCGCTGCAACTTCAGAACGAAAACGTTCTGTACTATCTGGCGGTTCCGCCGAGCGTCTTCGGACCCGCGCTTACGCATCTTTCGGACAGTGGACTGCTGCCACATTCAACGGCTTCTGCCGAAAGCCCGTGGCATCGTGTCGTGATCGAAAAGCCATTCGGACACAGCCTCGCAACCGCCAGGGAGCTCAACGAGCTTGTGCTTGCAAGATTCGGGGAGCATCAGGTATATCGTATTGACCACTACCTTGGTAAGGAGAGCGTTCAGAATATCCTGGTGTTCCGCTTTGCGAATGCATTGTTCGAGCCGCTCTGGAACCGCCAGTACATCTCGCAGATTCAGATCACAGCTGCTGAGACAGTCGGCGTTGAAGGTCGCGGGAAATACTACGAGGAAGCCGGTGTAGTTCGCGACATGTTCCAGAATCACCTGCTGCAGTTGCTTTCGCTCGCCGCGATGGAGCCGCCGATAGCCGCAGCGGGTAACGCAGTGCGCGACGAAAAGGTGAAGGTATTACGATCGATTCGTCCATTGCTTGCGGATGGAATTCCGGCCGCGGTCCGTGCCCAGTATCTCGCTGGCACGATCGACGGGAAGCCCGTTCCCGGATATAGACAGGAACCAAACGTTGATCCCAAGTCGGTCACTCCGACCTACGCTGCGTTACGTGTTTTTATCGATAACTGGCGCTGGCAGGGCGTACCGTTCTATATGCGGTCAGGCAAACGGCTGGCGAAACACTGTACTGAAATTGCGTTCCAGTTCCGGAGCCCACCGGACTTAATGTTCGGCGGCAAGACTGGTACTGTGCGGGCCAATACGCTGATTGTGCGAATCCAGCCGAACGATGGCATAGCGCTTCGGTTCGAAGTGAAGACACCGGGTGTCGCGTACGAACTGGAACCCGGTCTCGAGACGAGTCGTGTGGATATGGACTTTTCCTATGCAGAAGCGTTCGGTGAAGATGTCCCGCCGGCGTATGAGACGCTGCTTCTCGACTGTCTTGTTGGCGATCAGACGTTGTTTACACGCAGCGACGAAGTTGACATGCAATGGTCTGTCATCGATCCGTTGCTTGACTATTGGAAGCGTCGTGCGGACCGGCAGATACCTACGTACGAGGCTGGGACGTGGGGACCAAAGGAGGCGGATGAGCTCGTGGCGAGAGACGGTCACGTCTGGCGGTGAGATTCGCATCCATTGCGGCGTTGTTGCTTGTTGTTGCATGTGAGCATGCGGATGTCAGGGTTGCGGATGGGCAGACAACCGTCGACTCGACGGCAAATGTCTGGCTTTCGCGCGCGCGGGCGCAACCCGAGATAGCGAGCTGGCTCTACCTGCGCGCGGCCTCGGTAACTCCTGACCCGTCAGCGCGCGCGGCCCTGTACACCCGAGTGAGCCTGCCGCTCGCTCGGGAACGGGTTCCCTGGACAGAGGCGGAAGCTCTCGAAACCTACGGCGATTCTGCCGGAGCGCTCAAAGCTTACATGCGCCTACCGGCGCCGATAACGGTCCTCCGTCTCCGGGCCTCCGTTACGCCTACAGCGCGCGACTCGGTGCGGAGGGAGTTGCTCCGGCTGATAGCTTCGGCTCCTTCCTCGAGTACAGTGCGAGAGGCGACGAGTGTTTTCGACACCCTCTTCAAGGATCCCGCGCAGAGCGAACAACTTGCGATCGCTCGAGCCTCTGTGGTCGTCGGCGCGTGGGCACGGGCACGGGATGGCTTTGCGGCAGTTCCCACCGTGAATCTCACGCCGCAGGATCGGTTTTCGTACGCGTTGGCATTGTCCCGCCTGAATGCGGAGACGAAAGCTGCGGCGATGTACGCGTCTGTCAAATCGCCGACAGCGCTGGCGCTTGCCGCGCGGTATCAACGCGCTCGATTGCTACTCGCATCTGGAGATGGCGCAACCGCACGTTCCGTGCTCCACGCGCTTGCTCGGAGTGGGTCCGATACGAGCGCAGCCGCCGCGCTCAGTCTAATCGGCGACCTGCAGACCGATACTGGAGACGACGCGGCTGCCCGTAGTACTCTCCTCGAGCTTGCCAAGCGCTTTCCGTCCACACGATTCGCTGCGCCAGCAAAGTTCGATGCTGCGATCATCGCGCTGATACTGGGTAATGCGAAGACCGCGGCCCGCGAATTCGGGACGTTAGCGTCGACCGCGCCGAATCTGACGATTGCGGCTCTTTACTGGAAGGGTCGTGCGCTTGATGCACTCGGCGATTCTGCTGCCGCTAAAAATGCGTGGGCGGATGTGTTGCGACGCGACTCAACTTCCTACTACGCGTCGCTGGCAGGCGCCAGGCTTGGCGTACAAAGCATGCGCCCCGCGCCAACAGGCACTGGATTCCCGCATGTTCCGCAGGTCGACAGCGCGGTTCGGCGCGTCGTTCTTCTCAACAGGCTGGGGATGGCTTCCGAAGCAAGGATGGAAAACGACGGATTGTACAAGGACGCCGTCGCCGACACCGCTCGGCTACTGGCCACCGCGGCCGCGTTCTCCGGTACCGATCAGGCTGCACGCGCGATCGCACTCGGCCGCATCGCACTTCCGCGGTTCGGTTCGACGGCGCCGATCTGGCGTCTCATATTTCCCGTCGCGGCACGTGATACGATCGAGAGCGAATCAAAGAGAGCCGGGCTTGATCCTGCCTTTGTCGCAGCGCTGATTCGCCAGGAGTCCAATTTCAACCCTGCAGCCCGGTCACCCGCCGGAGCGCGCGGGCTGATGCAGGTAATGCCTGCAGTGGGCAAGTCCATCGCCCCATCCGCTGGCATCACGGCATGGAATCCAAATCTGCTCTACGACCCGGGAATCAACATCGAACTGGGTGTTCGTCATCTTGCACCACTCATGAAGAGCCAGCCGACCACGGCGCGCGCACTTGCTGCGTACAACGCTGGCGAATCCAGAGTGACCCGCTGGGCAAAAAAGAAAGGTGCCGACGATCCCGAAATATTTACCGAAAGAATTCCGTTTACAGAGACTCGGGATTACGTGAAGAGCGTCTTAAGAAACCGCGAATTCTATCGGGTGCTGTATGCGTGGTAAAGAGTGTCGCGTCCTCTATAAGTGTGTACACGACAGGCACCACGAACAGCGTCAGCAATGTTGACGTAATGAGACCGCCGATGACTGCGCGAGCAAGCGGCGCACGCTGATCTGCTCCGGGTCCAATCGCGAGTGCTAGCGGAAGCATACCAAAGATCATTGCCATCGACGTCATGATGATCGGGCGCAAACGCGTCCTCCCAGCCGAAAGCAACGCGTCGTGGCGGCTCGCTCCTTCCCGGCGATTCAGGATCGTGAAATCGACAAGAAGAATTCCGTTTTTCACAACAAGCCCCATGAGCATGATGATACCAATCATGCTCATGATGTTGAGATTGCTCCCCGTGACCCACAGGGCCAGCGCTACACCGATGAAGCTGAGTGGTAGCGACATCAGAATCGAAAATGGCTGCAAAAACGACCCGAAGAGCGACGCGATGATCAGATATATGAAGACAACTGCAAGCAGGAGCGCGCTGCCGACGTAACCCTTGGTCTCGTTGAGGTTCTTCACGTCACCACCGAAATCCGTGTGGTAGCCTACGGGAAGGCCGAGTGCATCGATCGCCTTTTCGACCTGAGCCGCTACATCACCGACGTTGTATCCGGGAAGCACGCCGGCTGAAACTCCGATCTGTCGTTCCAGGTTACGTCGGCTGATCTGCTGCGGTCCGGTTGCCAGGGTGACGTCGGCTACCTGGGAGAGCGGAATGATTGCAGGCCGACCGGTAGTCGGATCGATATTGGTGCTCGCTACCGGAATCGTCGCGACGTTGTTGATCGATCGGCGCATTGAGTCTGGATACACCACGATAACGTCGTGCGAATATCCGTTCGGATCCTCCCACTGTGTTGCGCGCTGTCCCGTGAACAGCGGCTGCAGCGTTGCTGCGACCGCGGCTATGCCGACCCCCGACGCCCACGCGCGATCGCGATCGACATCCACATCCAACTGCGGAATGTTCCCGTCGTCACTAGAGTTCGCCTCGGCGACTCCCGGGACGCTTTTTATCGCTTCAAGAACCTGCGCAGCCGCGATCTTGAGCCTCGATTCCTCCGGACCCTGGACGTTCACCGAAATCGGCTGACCGCGCCCACCGAATATTGATGAGGCGCTCTGAATCGTTGGCGTGATTCCGGGAATCAGCTTTAGAGCGCCGCGCAATCTGTTCTGAATATCCTGCACCGATGCAGATCGATCGGCTGCCGGCTTGAGGTGCACGTAGATGGATCCGGAATTAGGCGTACCGCGCAAGCCGGACCCGATCGTGGTATAAGTGAACTTGGTTTCCGGCTGCTTCCTGAGGAACTCGGCAACTTGTTCGGATTTGTCTACCGTGTACTCGATCGTCGAGCCAGGTGCGGTGCGGACGCTCACCCCGAACTCGTCTGAATTCGTGTCGGGCAGCCATGTGAATCCGAGCTTGGCGGTGATAAGCAAAGCCGCGAGTACCGAAGCCGCAGCTCCAGCCACCACGGTTCCGCGGTGCTTCAACGCCCATTCCAGCCATCCTGGATAGCGATCCGCTCCGCGCTCGAATAGCGCGTTGAAGCGCAAAGCAACCTTTCGGATTGGATTTCGCACTTTGGAATAGTCGACTTCTCCAGCATGCCCCAGTTCGTGCTCCAGGTCCGGGTCGGGCCAGACACTCGAGAGCATCGGGTCGAGTGTGAAGGACACGAACAGCGAAACGAGCACCGCAAATGCGACCGTGACGCCAAACTGGAAGAAGATCTTGCCGATGATACCGCCCATGAACGCCACTGGGACGAATACCGCCATTACTGCGAGCGTCGTCGAGATGACCGCCATTCCAATCTCATCAGTGCCTTCCATCGAGGCCTTGACGTGATCCTTCCCCATCTGCACGTGCCGCACGATGTTCTCGCGTACCACAATAGCGTCATCTATCAAGAGGCCGATCGCGAGCGATAGCGCGAGTAGCGTCATCGTGTTGACCGTAAAGTTGAAAAGCCACATCACGAAAAAGGCAGATATCACGCTTACCGGTAACGTAAGTCCCGTGATGATTGTCGATCGCCATGAATTGAGAAACAGATACACAATCGCGATCGTCAGAATGGCGCCGAGCAGTATGTTCAGCTGCACATCCGATAGCGATTCGCGGATTCGTTCCGAATCATCGCGGATCACAGTGAGCTTGACGTCGCTGGGGACAATATCCGCCAGATCGGCAAGCGCAACGTGAACAGAATCAGCTACCTGAACCGTGTTCGAGCCCGCAATCTTCTGAATGTCGAGAGCGACAGTGGACTGGCCGTCGAGTAACGCCGCAGTGCGTTTGTCGGCCGAGCCGTCGATTACGGTGCCGAGATCGCGCAGGTGCACCGGTGAGCCGCCGCGTACGGCGACTACTATCGACCCGAAGGACTTGGGATCGACGATGCGCCCGCGGATCCGTACCAGCGTCTCCGTGGCATCCTTGTCGATGCGCCCCGCTGGAACTTCCTGATTTTCGTTCTGGAGTGCCGTCATCACGTCGGGCGGCGTAATCCCGTATGAGCGCATTGCTGTCGGGTCGAGCTGGATTCGAATCGTACGCTGCTCGCCGCCCGAAAGATTGACAGCAGCAACACCAGGGACGGCCTCGAGTCGCTGCGAGATCGCTTCAGTCGCAAGATCAGTCAGTTCGCGAATTGGCCGTGACGGGCTCTGCACGGCGATCGACATGATCGGCGAGTCGTTCGGATCAAAGTGGCGGACGATCGGCTCGTCGATGTTCGGCGGGAGCGAGCGACGGATGCGGGCAATCTTCGCCTGCACGTCCTGCTGTGCAGCGAGTACGTCGACCCCAAGGTTCAGCTGCACGCGAACGAGCGACGTTCCATCTACGGACGTCGAGGTGAGCTCGTAAATCCCCTGAACCGTGTTGAGCGCTTGCTCCATAGGACGCGAAACGTCGCGTTCCATGACTTCAGGCGACGAACCCGCATATGTCGTCTGGACGATTACGGTAGGGTACGTAATGTCGGGGTACTCATCGATCGCGAGGCGCTGATACGATACGACTCCAAGGACCACCAGCGCCACCATCATCATGGTGGCGAATACCGGATGCTTAATCGAGACGTCGGATATGAACACTTACGGCTTCCCTGGCGTGCGATCACCGCCGATGATCTGAATTTCCGTCCCGGGAGACATGGTGCCGAGGTTGCCGACCATCACCTTATCGCCAGTTGTCACACCCGAAAGCACCTGAGCCAGTCCGGCCTGATCGTTCACGACTCCGAGCGTGATGTACACCTGCTCGATGTGTCCAGTATTCACGCGGTACACGTACGTCTTTCCACTGTCCGCGGTCTGGTGCAATGCCGTCGTCGGAATGAGGAGTGCGCCATTGACAGTGCTTGCAATGACGTCTCCAGTCGCAAGACTGTTGCCCTTCAGTGCGCCGCTCGAGTTATCCACGTCCACATACACGGTAATCGCGCGCGTGTTGGGATCGATCGTAGGGCTGACGCGCGCGACTTTGCCGGTGAAGTCGAGGCCCTGCGCCGAGAACGATACGTTCTGTCCAATCTTGATCGCGGCAGCACGTCTTTCCGGAACCGTCGCGGCAAGCTCAAGAGTCTGACTGCGTACGAGCGTGAACATTGGAGCTCCGGTAGAGAGGTGTTCTCCCATATCGACGAGCTTTTTGTCAATTACGCCGGTTAGCGGTGCCACTACTCGCGTATCGCGTTCGATGATGTCAGCAGCGGCCACGGCCGCGCTCGCAGCGGCGAGCCGCGCGCGCGCCGCGTCGACCGCTTGTTGTGAAGCGCGATAGTCTGCTTCGGATATCGCGCCAGCGTGAAAAAGGTCGCCGCTCTGCTTCAGATTCCATTCGGTCTGGGAGAGATCCGCCTTCGAGGCAGCCTGACCGGCGCGAGCGCTCGCAGCGCCGCTCTGTTGCGACACCGATTCGAACTGCGCTAGCAACTGTCCCTTCGAAACATGCTGACCCTCGCGAACGAAGACGCCCGTAAGGTCGCCATCGATGCGGGCATGGACGTCGACCGTTTCCAATGGACGAAGTAATCCGGTAATTGGAATACCGTCAGAAAGCGATCCCAAATGGATTGTGGCTATGTCTGACGGAGACACGGCTACGGTGCGCGTCTTTGAACTGGTGGCTGCGCCCGCGGTGGTTGCGCTCGTGCCGGTATCAGCGGACGAGCTGCTGCAGCCGGCGAGCGTGGTGATCGTCGCGCAGAATGCCAGCGCGAGCGCGATGTCAGCGATCCGCAATTGCGCCGGTCGTTGGCTGAGTGGTTGCATGATCTGTTGAGGGGAGGGGTAGCGGTCGGCCTTGCGTCTGCGCAAGTGAAACGGCCGCTATATAGACGTCGTAGATCGATCGCGCCTGATTCGTCTGCGCGGTGGTAAGCGCGAGTTGCGCGTCAGACACTTCAAGCTGAGTCGCCATTCCACGCGCATAGCGCAAGGAGGCCAGTTGATATGCTTCCTTGGCCTCGGCAACGTTCTCTTGCTGTGCGCCATACTGTGCGCGTGCCCTCGAGAGATCCGCCCTGGCACGTTCCACGTCGTTGAATACGTTCTCTCGAGTTTGCGCCAGCTGTTCCTTCGCGATGCGCGCCTGCGCGCCTGCAAGGTCGATGTTGCCCTTGGTCAACAGTCCATCAAAAACCGGGATTGAAACGGTGAATCCGAACGATCGATCGCTGAACCAGCCGCCGTTCTGTGCCATACAAACCTTGTTGGCCGCACTGCCCGCGGGGCAGGGAACCGTGCTGAAAACTCCGCGGCCCGGCGGAAATATGTCACCGTTGACGGGATATGCGCCGTAGCCGGAATTGAAGTTGAACGTGATCGTCGGCAGCAAGGCGGCACGTGCGATCGACACACCGAGTTGCCGCGCGCGAGCGTTGAACTGCGCCGACGCGAGCGACGGCCTGCCCTCGGCTCCCACTGCAGTGTCAACAGAAGCCAGCACATTATCGATCACGGCGGAGTCGATCGAAGTCGTGAGCAGCAGCGGCTGTGACGGTTTGATGTTCGCAAGCCGCTTGAGTTCCAGCGACGCAACCGCGGCATCCTCCCTCGCCTGAAGCACCAGCGGCTCGATATTGGCCAGAGCGACACGCGCACGAAGTACGTCGTAGCGCGACATGCGGCCCGCCTTCTCGAACTGTTCCGCCTGCTTCAGTTGAGCGCCCGCGAGTTCAAGGCTCCCTTCCTGAATCTGAACGAGACGACGCGTGAATAGTGCGTTGATATACGCGGTTTGTGTCTGCAGGCTAGTCAGAGAGCGAGTCTCCGCCAGATCCTGCGCAGAGGCCCCGGTCGCCGCGCGCGCGGCGCGGATGCCATTTACTATCCGACCGCCCTGGAACAACGACTGTGACGCATTCAGAGTAGCCGCATAGCTATACGGCTGGTTGAACACCGCGCCAACCGCCTGGCCACGCGCGCTCGCGACCGTCCGATTCTCGGATGCAGCCACTCGGAGTTGCGGAAGACCAGCAGCGCGCGCTACGGTTGCCTGCGCACCCGTCGCGTAGAGGTTTGCTCGCGCGATCTGAACTTCCTCGCCAATCCTGTCTGCGCGAGATACTGCATCGCTCAGCGACAACGGGATGGTGTCGGTCGCTGTCACGGATGCTCGCTGCGTGTATGACTGCTGAGCGGCAACAGAAGCGACAAGAGGCGCGACAATTGGCGCGCCAAGCAAGACTGCAACTATAGAGAAGGCCCGAGTACGCATTGTCGTGAATACGCGCCGGGCCCACGAAACGTTTTGCAGATTGCGACGATCTCGCAATCCGAAATGCGCGCTTACGGCGCTACTTCGTGTCCCTGTCGCTTCGCCTTGCGGCGCTTCAGGTGATCCATCAACCACGTCGCAGGAATAACAAAGAGCGGCGTGAGAAAAGTGCCGAGCAAGCTGTTCAGCCACAGCAGTCCAATGTAGAAACCGACGAGGCCAAGAGAAACCCAGAGAAGTCCAAGAGGACCATTCGTTTCGACCCCCAAATGTCCCTGTAGCATCGATCGACAACCGTGTAAGAGTGAATTTGGCGCCGGACAAACGGCGAGCCGGTAACTTAACACCATGGGTACCGCTCACGACACCGTCTTGCGAATTCGGCAGAACGTCGCAGCTCTCGGGCGTGGCAGCTGGGTCCTCGCGGTTTCTGGTGGAATGGACTCGATGGTGCTTCTCGATGCGGCTGCTGAAACGCTTGATCATAAAAGCCTCACAGTGGCCACTTTCGACCATCGGACTGGCTCCGCCGCTCGCGCCGCGGCCAATCTGGTGGCTAGACGATCGCTGGATCTTGGGATCGGTTGCGTCAGCGGTGCGGCGGACGCGGTGGGGCGCTCGGAGTCCGACTGGCGCGCCGCCCGGTGGGGCTTCCTCAAAGACGTCGCACTGCGGTTGGGAGCCACAGTAGTCACGGCCCATTCCCTCGACGACCAGATCGAGACCGTCCTCATTCGCGCCCTTAGGGGAGCCGGTCCGCGAGGATTGGCTGGCCTGTTTGCCGAGTCTTCGGTTGCCAGGCCCCTACTCGGAACCAGTCGTGCGGAAATCGCCGCGTACGCCGACTCCGAGGATATTCGGCACGTCACCGATCCATCCAATTCCGATCGCCGCCATCTCAGAAACCGCGTCCGGCTCGACATTCTCCCCGGACTCGAACGCAAGTCGCCCGGTTTCGCCAGTTCCATGCTCAAAATCGCGGAAAAAGCTGCCCTGTGGCGGGCGCAAATGGAGGGGATTGCCCTTAGTTTTCCCATGATGAGCGATTCCCCTCAAAATCACTCCTTCCAGCGTCGCCCACTTCGCGACTTTTCCGTCGATTCACTGCGGTGCCTTTGGCCGGCCCTCTGCGCGCGGGCGGGTATCGTTCTCGACTGGCGCGGAACCGAGCGGCTCGCCGCGTTTACTATAGAGGGTGAAACAGGTCAACAGATCCAGCTATCGGGCGGCGTCCGCGTTCACATGGAACGCCAGACGATCGACTTCCGACCGGCGGTATCGCATGGTTGATCCTGATCCACGCCTACTTGGGCGAAAAGTCGCGCGCATTGCGTTTGATGAGCCGACAATTGCCGCGAGGGTCAGGGAACTTGGCGATGAGATCACGGCGACATATCCTGATGGTGATTTGCTCGTCCTTGGCTTGTTGAAGGGAAGCTTCATATTTTTGAGTGATCTGGTGCGTCAGATTGTTCGCCCGCTTCAGGTGGATTTTCTCGTAGCCGCGAGCTACGGCGAATCCATGGTTTCCAGCGGGAATGTTCGACTCCTGTACGACCCCGAGACCACATTGGAGGGGAAGCACATCCTCCTGGTCGAGGACATCATCGACTCCGGACGGACACTGAATGTCCTGATGGGCCTGCTGGCGGTTCGCCAGCCCAAATCGCTATCGATCTGTGCATTGCTCGACAAGCGAATCGCTACGCAGCTTCACTACGAGACACGGTTCGTCGGATTCGACGCACCGAATGAATTCCTGGTCGGCTATGGCCTCGACCATGCAGAGGATTTCAGACACCTGCCCTATATCGCGAGTTTAGAATAAATGCCGCTCCCTCGTCCTTCTGGCGACGGCCCCAAGAAGCCGTTCAGCTGGGCCAAATTTTCCAAGACGTTGGCCCTCTGGGTACTCGTTCTCCTCGTCCCAATAGTGTTCTTCAGCTACTCGGGCGGAGGGAGCGATTCACCGCAACTCGTATCCTATACTCAGTACGGTCAGGAACTCGACCACGACAACATCAGCAAGGTCACCATTCAGGGTGGCTCTCAAGTCGTCGGCGAGTTCAAAGAGCCAGTAACGGTAGCTGGTGCCAAGACGCCCGCGCGGAAGTTCACAACGCGCCTCCCGGTAGCTAACTCTGCTGAGGAAGTTGCGCGTCTTCGCGATCATAACGTGCAGATCGATGCGGAAGATGCGCACTCGTCAATGCTCGGCTTCTTCGTGCAATTCCTGCCGTACCTGCTGCTGATCGGGATCTGGATATTCTTCTTCAAGTCGATGCAGTCCGGCGGTAATCGTGCGTTCTCCTTCGGAAAGTCCAAGGCCAAGCTTCTCACGGCCGACGCTCCCAAGGTCACTTTCGCGGACGTTGCGGGTGCGGATGAGGCCAAAGTCGAACTCCAGGAAATCATCGAATTCCTGAAGGATCCCGCCAGATTCACGAAACTTGGCGGCCGCCTGCCAAAGGGCTGCTTACTAGTTGGACCTCCAGGAACCGGCAAGACTCTGCTAGCACGGGCGGTCGCCGGTGAAGCTGCCCGGCCGTTCTTCTCGATGTCCGGTTCCGATTTCGTCGAGATGTTCGTCGGCGTCGGTGCAAGCCGCGTACGCGATCTTTTCGAGCAGGGCAAGGCTCACGCACCGTGCATCATCTTCATCGATGAAATCGATGCCGTTGGTCGTCATCGCGGCGCCGGGCTGGGCGGCGGTCACGACGAGCGCGAGCAGACGCTGAACCAGCTTCTCGTCGAGATGGACGGCTTCGAGTCCAATGAAGGCGTCATTCTCATCGCGGCCACCAACCGACCCGATGTGCTTGATCCCGCACTGCTCCGTCCAGGCCGCTTCGACCGGCAGATTGTTGTGGACGCACCCGATCTCCGCGGTCGTGAAGGAATCATTCGCGTTCACATGCGCAACAAGCCGGTCGCCGATGATGTCGACGTAATCACGCTCGCGCGCGGTACGCCGGGAATGTCCGGCGCCGATCTCGCGAACCTCATGAATGAGGGCGCGCTGCTCGCTGCCCGCCGCAATCACGACAAGGTCTACATGATCGACCTCGAAGACGCCAAGGACAAGGTCATGCTTGGCGCGGAGCGCAAGTCCATGGTCATGAAGGACGCCGAGCGAAAGCTCACCGCGTATCATGAAGGTGGTCACGCTATCTGTGCGATCAAGGTCA
>JBDTAZ010000006.1:0-21328 GCA_039924325.1 Gemmatimonadaceae bacterium | reverse complement strand
CATGTCAATCAGGGGAACGGAACAGGCCAGTTGGCTAACCGCCTGGATGATTTCGCGACAACATTGGCCGCGTTTACACAGGACATGGGCGACCAGATGAATGACGTCCTCGTGCTAACGATGTCGGAATTCGGTCGCACCGCGCGCGAGAACGGGAACCGCGGTACGGATCACGGCCACGCGACAGCGTTCTTCGTTTTGGGTGGAGGCGTGAAGGGTGGCAAGGTGTACGGAAAATGGCCAGGGCTCGCGCCGGAGCAGTTGAACGAGGGGCGCGATCTCAAGCTCACGACTGATTTTCGCACGGTGTTCAGCGAGGTTGCGGTCAAGCATCTTGGCGCGACGCGCGTAGAAAAAATTTTTCCGGGATACACGGGCGGGTCACAAGAGTGGCTCGGACTCGTGTGAGCGGAGAGCCGAGATGAGACTAGCAAAGCGCCCGGCTGGGAAGACCAGTCGGGCGTTTCACTAAGGGCGCTTGAATATTCGTTTGAAGAGGCCGCCGATTCCCTTGCCGATTTTTTCAACGGCACCGGTAACCTTCTCGACTGGAAGAAACGTACTGTCGAGTTCGATCGCTGGCGGACCGCTGTGGATCGGGCACCGTGTTGTCGGCTCTGTGCCGGGTTTGAAAAATTCGCGCTGAGTTATCGGACACCACTCGGTAGCGAGATATCCGGTGCGCGAATCGATAACCACGGGCGTCATTCCCGCCGGTGGATCCCACGCACCGGGTGGATTAGCCTCGTCCCATCCATTGGAAAAGAAGTCTGCCCAAGCAGGAGCTGCCAATCTGCCGCCGGACGCATTGTATCCGATGGGTCGCGGTGTGTCGTAGCCGAACCAGAATCCTGCAACGATTGTTGGCGTGTAACCCATGAACCAGACATCGGTACCGTCGTTCGTCGTCCCGGTTTTGCCAGCGACGGGACCGTCAACTCCAAGGTCGCGAATAACGTTTCCAGTGCCGTAATCGACTACGGCGCGGAGCATTGATGTGAGCTGGTATGCGTCCTGCGGCTGCATGACGCGCACGAGCTTGTTGTCGCTGCTCCAGAGAATCTGACCGTCCGCGGTCTGGATGCGACGAACGAGACGAGGTGTAACGCGCCAGCCACCGTTTGCGAACGGCGCATACGCCGCAACCAATTCCATCGGGGTTACTTCGAGCGCGCCGAGTGCGGCGGACGGCACGTTGGGCAAGTCGCTCTGTATGCCGTCACGGTGCGCAGTTGCAAGTACGGCGGGAATTCCGACGAGCTGACTCACACGCACGGTCGCCGCATTTTCGGATCGCATCAAGGCGCGCCTGAAAGTGACATGACCGCCATACTCACCACCGTAGTTCCGTGGCGACCACACCGTCTTGCCAATTTTCACCGAGATGGGAACGTCATCCACCTCGCTCGCGGGCGTGTAACCTGCCGCGAGCGCGGTTGCATAAACGAACGGCTTGAACGCAGAGCCCGGCTGGCGATGGGCAAGCAGTGCACGATCAAAACCGCCGCGCTCAAATGTGCGACCACCAACGAGGGCGCGGATGTCGCCCGTACGCGGATCTATCGCGACCATTGCGCCTTCCACGTGCGGCCCGCGGCCGGGTGACTCCTGTTGAATTACGGCGGCCTGCCGCCGCACCGCACGGTCGGCGGCAGTCTGCGCGTGCGCGTCCAGAGTGGTGTACACCGTCAGATCATTGACGTCGCGAGATCCGCTTTCAAGTACCGAATCGACAACGGCGCGAACAGCGTCGATTGCATACGAGTCGCCCGACATGTCTGGTCGCCATTCGTCTTTCGCGACGACCAGTTTCGTCCTCGCGTATTCATCGGCAGCATTTTGAGTTATGTACCCTTCCCGGGCCATCAGCCCGAGAACAAGATTCCGCCGAGCCGTAGCACGTCGCGGAGAACGACGAGGCGTGTACGCCGACGGTCCCTTCGGTAGCGCGGCGAGAACAGCGCCTTCGGGAATCGTGAGCTGGCCGACACTCTTTCCGAAGAGATCACGACTAGCGGCCTCCACGCCGTACACTCCGTTTCCGAGATATATGACGTTCAGATAGAGTTCGAGGATCTGATTCTTGGTCAGATTTCGCTCGAGCAATCGCGAGAGGCGCATCTCGATCAGCTTCTGCCGAAATGATCGACCACGATAACGCCTGACGGCGAAGGTATTGCGAACGACCTGCATCGTTATGGTGGAGAAACCCTCACGAACGCCACCGGCGCGAACATTCCGAACGACCGCACGGGCCAAACCGTGCCAGTCGATGCCATTGTGCTGGTAGAAGCGGCGGTCCTCCGTCGCGACAAACGCCTGGCGGACAGGCACGGGAACGTCGCTCAACGGAACATTGACGCGCCGAACCACGGCGAGCCGGCTGATGAAGTTGCCGGACCGGTCCAGGACTCGACCACCTTCATCGGGATGAAACGATCGAATGTCTGCCGCCGAGGGACAGCCTTCGCCGCCGCACGTAGCCAGCCACGTGTCGCCGGTGTATATGCCGATGATCAGAATCCCGATCGCGGCGAGTATATATTCCCTCTTCTCGGGTTTACGGAACCTTAGGTGCATATCAGAATGTATCGTCCATTAGCTATTGTCCTGAGCGCGACTGCTGTCGTGAGCGCGTTCTCAGTCATCTCGTGCACTTCGGGCAAGGATCGCGCGGCGACCAAAGCCGCGGCTGCTGCGACAGAATCAGTTACACCGGACATCGGTATTCCGGTCGCCGAAGCAGCGACACCCACACAGGGTTCCCCGCTTCCGCCCAACAAACTGGGACGCATCCCGGTCCTTGAGTACCACCTCATCGGTGACCATGATGCGCTGTACAGCAGGACGCGCGAGCATTTCCGCGCGGACCTCGAGTACGTATACAAACGCGGGTACAGACCTGTCACCCTATCGCAGGTGCTTGACAAGAATTTCAGCGATGTGCCGGTCGGAATGTCACCGGTCGTAGTCGTCTTTGACGACGCTTCGCCGGGCCAATTCAGCTATATCGAGCGAAACGGGAAGCTAGAAATCGATCCGACAAGCGGCGTCGGTATCTGGCTCGACTTCGCAAAGTCCCATCCGGGATGGAAGAATCGCGCCGTGTTCTGTCTGCTGAACGGCGGTGCGGCGGGCCACAACTTTTTTGGCGACAACGTGAAGTTCCAGGGACAGAAGAAAGAATGGCGGTTTCAGAAGGTGAAGTGGCTCGCTGATAACGGCTTCGAACTGTGCGACCACACCGTATGGCATGCGATGCTGAACAAGTATTCGGACAACGTCGTTCAAGAGCAAATCGCGCGGAACGCCATGGGGATAGACTCGGCGGTTCCGGGTTACAAGATTCGATCCATGGCGCTGCCATATGGGATCTGGCCCAAGAACAAACAACTCGCCTGGGAAGGCTCGTGGCGCGATCCGAAGACCGGCAAGATCCACAGCTATCACTTTGAAGCTGTAATGGAAGTAGCAGGCGGTGCGACGCGCAGCCCATATGACCCCGCCTTCAACCCGCACAGCGTCACCAGAATTCAGGCTGTTGGCAACGATATCGAGAAGGCAATCGACAAACTGGACAACACCAAAACTCGCTTTGTGCGATAAACGCTGCCCTGCTTAGAACTTCCACTTGCGGAGGACCTCGAGGGCTTTCTCGAGGGCTTCCCGCTGCATTGGTTCAGTTGCTCCCTTGAGGAGCTGCTCGTAGGTCTCGATGGCCAGATCCAGGGCCATGTAATCGTGCTCCGCCCCGGCGAGGGCGGCCGCATTATCGGCGAGATTGGCGCGAGCCAGGTCGTCTGTGGGGAACTGGGCCGATACCTGTTGCCAGCGCTCTGTTCGGCTGCGCGGGTTCGACTCGGCGAGGGCCCACATATGCCAGGCTCCGCGACTGGAAGGGTCCAGGTTCCGGGCCCGCTCAGCAATTTCGCCAACGAGTTCGGGGCCACGCCCCTCCAACCAGTAGCCGTTGGCGAGCCGGACCAGAGATTGAGCGTCGTTGGGGTTTTCTGCCACCGATTGCTCCAAATCCGCAATGGTGGGGTATGATAGATCGTCCATTTATCGAAATGTATCCCTCTGGACAACCGTCGCGGAGGGTGCTAGCGTAAAGGAGCCGAAGAAAGCTGGTCAGTGCGAAGCTGGTAGTGGCTGGTAGTGGCTGGTAGTGCGAACAAGGCGCGCGAGATCGCGCAGATAGTAGGCATGGTTCCCGGGGGTGCCGCGTGAGTTGGCCCCGCTCTTCCCGAGACGCTTACGAATCAACAAGACAATCGAGTGACCGCAATGCAGGCGCACCGCGCCCGTTGCGTAATGCGCTTGCGGCGAGTGTCGCCGGCGCCTTTGTACCCGAAAATCCATTTACATGACTGAACGCCGACGTCCAAGTCGTCGCGGTCGGGGGCAAAATCCCGATGACGCTGGATCACCCGAGACACATTCGGATGCGAATCCCTATCTTGAGCCTAGCTCTCCGGCTGCACCGATCGTAACAGAAACGCCGACACCACGCTCTCGTCCGACGAAAAAAGCCGCAGTATCGCTAGTTCCTTCGGACCCACCTATCGGGTCTGGTGATTCGGGCGGAGAGTCGAACTCCGGTAGAGATTCCGGCGATAACGTCTCCAATGGGGGCGGACAGAGCGATGCAGGCGGTGATTCTGGAGGCGGGACCGGCACAGATGATGGCGGGAATGAGCGCGGAGGACAGGGACGGGGACGGTTTCGGCGATTCCGCCATCGAAATAGAAACGGCCAGCCCAACGGCAATCAGGAACAGCAGCCAAACCAACAGCGACAACAACAGCAGCAGCAGCAGCAGCAGCAAAGAACCAATCAGCATGGCGGCGGGCAGCATTCTTCAGCCGCCGGGCGCAGAAACAATCGCCGGAACCGGCCACAGGCCGACAATGCGCCTCGCGGTCCGGTCGGCCCAATCGTAGTCGAGGGTGAAACCTCGGGACTATTCGATCCGCAGCGCGATGCAGGCTATCTTCGCAACGCCGCGCACAGCTATCTCGCCGAAGCGAGCGACCCATTCGTTCCTACACAACTAGTTCGCCTGGCCGGGCTACGGCGCGGCGATCTGGTAACCTGCACGGTTGGCAAGGACCAGCGCGGTCGCCTTACGGCGGCGGAGCTGCTCTCGGTGAATGGTGCGGAACCCGAAGCGGCGCTGCGCCGTCCTGAGTTTGCCTCGCTCATCGCGTCATACCCTGACCGCAAACTGGCCCTTGAAACCGGTCGACCGGCCAAGGCTGGACCTGAACTCACTCGCCGTGCAATCGATCTAATCGCGCCGATCGGCTATGGACAGCGCGCACTGATCGTGGCGCCGGCACGTGCCGGTAAGACCATGCTGCTACAGGCTGTGATCGAAGGTATCGCGATCAATCAGCCCGATGTGCAGCTATTCGTCCTGCTTGTGGACGAGCGGCCTGAAGAAGTGAGCGACATGATTTCGATCGGCCATGGCGAGGTTGTGGCATCGAGCTTCGACATGCCGGCTCAACGCCACGCCGACGTCGCAGAGATGACGCTGGAGCGAGCGCGCCGGTTGGTCGAGCTTGGGAAGGATGTCGTGATCGTGCTGGATTCGATCACTCGTCTCGCCAGAGCATACAACACTATCGAACGCGGCACGGGCCGCACAATGAGTGGCGGACTGGACTCATCCGCGATGGCCAAGCCGAAGGCATTCTTCGGATCGGCTCGCTCGGTATCACCGGAAAACGGCGGCGGCTCGCTTACCATCATCGCGACTGCACTGGTCGAAACGGGCTCTCGAATGGACGACGTCATCTTTGAAGAGTTCAAGGGCACGGGCAACTGCGAGATCAAGCTGGACCGAAGCCTTGCGGAGAAGCGCATCTTCCCCGCGATCGACATCGGAATCAGCGGGACTCGGCGCGAGGACAAGCTGTTCCGGGCGGACCAGTTGGACCACGTTTACACGCTCCGCCGAGGGTTGCAGCAGATGCCGTCCAGTTCGGCAATGGAGTGGTTGATCAAGCGAATCGCTGCGACCCAGAACAACGACGCGTTGCTCTCGGGTCTCTGACGACCTGAGGAAATCGGGCACAGCGACGTCGCTGGATGCGTAACCAGCCCGGGCGGCATGCCAGCGAGGAGCTTCGGCCCGAGCCTTGCTCCCTTCACCGTATGGGCATTCCGATGCTTCGGCGGCTGGCGCATATCCCTGTGGTCGCTCTGGCCGCTGGGAGCCTGTGGGCTGCACCGGCTGTCGCACAGTCGTCACAAGCGGCGCAAGCGGCACAAGCGGCACAAGCGGCACCCCGAAACCCGGAGATCACCGGGCTGACGCTCAAGGGAGTTCACTCCGTCGATGCGGATGAACTTCGGATGAACATTGCGACGGACGAGTCGCACTGCAATTCAGTACTTCTTCGGCCAGTCTGCGTATTCAGCAAGTCGCCGCTATTCTACACGCACGTAACGCTGAATCGTGCAGAACTATCGCGCGACATGCTGCGTGTGCTGGTGTTCTACTTCAGGCGCGGGTATCGCGACGCGCAGGTCGATACAGCTGTGACACCAGACGGGCGCCACTCGGTGCATGTCAACATCAATGTGAACGAAGGCAAACCCACATTGGTTTCGCAGTTGAGCGTGGTTCAGGATTCGACAGTCCTGAGCAGGCGAGATCTTCGTGGCACTCACCGGCCGCGAAAGGATCGCCCGTTCAATCTGATCCAACTCGATTCGACACTCGCGCTACTTGATTCCCGGCTTTGGGATCGTGGCTATTCGGACGCTGTAATCGACACGGCGGTGACCATCGACACCACTACAAAAACCGCGAACATAACGATAAAGATCAATCCTCGGTGGCGTGCCCGTGTTGCCAGCATCAAGGTTCAGGGCAACAAGGACGTATCTACCCGCACGATCATGAAGTCGCTCTCGTTCAAGCCTGGTGCGCTTTACCGCCGCTCCGACGTTCTGGCGAGCCAACGCGCACTCTACGAGTCGAACCTGTTTCGGAGTGCGGCGATTGAAATCCCACAGACCGACGACTCGCTGAAGCATGTAGTCATCGATTTGCAGGAAGCCCCGCCGCGCGATGCACGTTACAGCGCTGGCTTCAACACGGTCGACTTCATTCAGGTTGCGGGCCATTACGCCGATTACAATTGGCTCAGCGGCGCGAAGCGCCTCACGCTCGACGCAACCGTCGGCAACCTGTTCGCGCATTCGCTCAACGGGAACGGCATCTTTTACGATGTCGGAAAGACCGTCGTGGGCGGATCGGAATCGCAGTATCTCGCGCCTACTTATACCGCGAGTGCCGATGTCCGGTATCCGTGGTTTGGTTCGCCCAACAACGAAGCTGCGTTTGGTGTCTTCGCACACCGGAGGAGCGCACCCGGAATCTACGTTGATCGGGGATACGGATTGAGCGCGACCTTCACACGCACAATTACCCCGCGCGGGCCGCTGAGCCTCAACTATCGTTTCGAAGAGACGAATACTCAGGCTGGCGATGTCTATTTCTGCGTCAACTATGGTGTTTGCGACGCGCCGACGCTCGAGGCGTTACGAGCGCGGCAGCACCTGTCGCCGCTGGCGCTGACCTTCTCCGTTGACAGGACGGACAACACATTCGAACCGCGCAACGGTATTCGAACACAGTTCGCGCTCGAGCACGCGTCATCTTATACGCTATCTGATTTCAGATACAACCGAGGGACTGGTGATTTCGCTGGCTTCATTCCAATTGGACGCCACTCTGTAATCGGCGGCCACCTGCGCTTGGGCCTCGTGAGCGCGCTTGCCAGCACATCCGAGGCGGTGGGAGTACAGAACAACGCTCTCGATGCGGACGGCATTCTGAATCCACGCAAACGGTTTTACGCTGGCGGCTCGCAGTCCGTTCGCGGATACGCCGAGGGACAGCTTGGTCCGCGGGTGCTTACGATTTCGGCTTCGAAGCTGCTCGCGAACGATGCGGCCAATCCGGAATGCACAGCGGCAACCATCGTCAAGTGCAACCCGAACGGAAACTTCAAGGATCGGGACTTCGACCCACGGCCGCTTGGCGGCAACCGACTGATCGAGGGCAGCGTCGAATTTCGCTTTCCTCTCTTCGGGCCGTTGATCGGCGCGACGTTTGTGGATGCTGCTTACCTCGCCCAGAATACGAGCCCGACGCTTCCCAAGAGCAAGGCAGCGGTAACACCTGGCGTTGGCGTGAGATACAGGTCCCCAGTCGGACCGGTCCGCATCGATGTGGGGCTCAATCCGACGTCGAGCGAAAAACTGCCTGTCGTTACTGAAGACGTTGCGAACGGCGGAAACGGTCTCGTCACGCTCGACACGCCACGCGTGTACTCTCCGAGTCTGCAGAGTGGCGGACTCAATTCCGTTCTCGCCCGTCTGACATTGCACCTGTCCATCGGGGAAGCGTTCTAGATGCGCAAGCGCACCGTCGCCTCGATTTCGGCGGGGGTTATTGTAGCGCTGGCCTTGATCGCGGCCGGCGTGCTTTTCACCCTTTCACAGACATCATGGGGGCGCGCAAAGGTCGGTGGATATGTGATCCAGAAACTTCGGGACGCAACACATGGCTATGTGTCGGTCGACCGAATTGACGGCAATCTACTCACAGGTGCGACGATAGTAGGGCTCGTAATTACCGACAGCGCGAAGGAACCCTTCGTCTCAGCTGATACGGTTACGGCACAATACACGCTCAGCGACCTGATTGGGAAGAAGATTTATCTCGACAGCGTCCGGCTCGTGCATCCTGTAATTGTTGTGAACAGGATGCCAGGAGGAAAGTGGAACTACGACCGGATCTACCCACGGGACACTACTCAGCCCCCCGGACCTCCCGGCTTTTTGTCGTGGATCACGTTGCGGAATGTTACCGTCGTGGATGGTCGGGTAACGTCGTACAGCCCATGGAGTCCGAACGCCGCGCTCAGTGCGAAACAACGGGATAGCGTAATTCAGGTAGCGACAAGTTCTATAGGACGATTAAATCTGAAACGTGTCGAGGGCGGTTTTCAAAAATCCTCAGACTTCCGCGATCTTTACGGCACCTTTCCGATGGTGCAGTGGGAAGACCCCGGCGACAAGCGTCAGATAATTGACGTCTCCAGCCTGCAGATGACAGCCGAACCGCTGAAACCGCCGTCTGTTCGCGTCACGGACGCAAAAGGCCGGTTTATTATTCTCGGTGACTCGCTTTACTTTGCCAGCGTGACAGGCGTGCTACCCGGTTCGCAATTATCGTCAATAACCGGACGCTACAACTTTGACAGCAACGATCTGAGGCTTCGCCTACGGGCCGACACAGTAGCGACCAACGACATGCTCTGGATCGATCCGTCCATTCCCGTGGACGGACACGGCAAACTCGACTTCGCACTCGACTGGGTGGGGGAAACGAGCGATTACAAGGCGACGCATGCATCGCTCGCGGTCGCCGGTGCCACGTTGACGGGCGATCTCGGAGTGTTCGTAACTGACACCATATCATTTCACGACACCAATGTTCGGCTCAAGCATCTCGATACCCGTACAATCCAGCAGGTTTTTCCGACAATAATTTCGCCTCGCCAGGGATACCTGAGCGGACGGGTTGCCGCGACTGGTGGTTTTGGCGCAATCACCCTCGACGCCGACGTCGCATTCGAAGATCCGATCTCCGGAACAAGTCAGCTGACCGCAGTGGGAACGGTTGGTGCGACGGGAAAAGTCGTGACCGCTCGCAAGCTGCATCTCACATTCTCGCCGCTTCAGGTTGCGCTCGCGCGCGCGGTTGACCCCACACTGCCCATCGCGGGAACTCTCACCGGAAGTCTTCTTGTCGATGGGACCACGGCCACGGGGATGACCGCGAATGGCGACCTGGTTCATGACGACGTGACCGGTGAGTCTCACATAGTCGGTTCCGGAGTATTCTCAAACGGCCGCACGGTTCCGCTCGTGAACGCGAACTTGAAGCTACTGCCGCTGTCGCTTGCGACTGTTGGCCAGTTTGCGCCGAACGCGGGTTTGCGCGGCAGCCTTGACGGGCCGGTAACCATTACAGGCCCGATGTCAGATCTGGCCATCTCCGCGGACCTGAGCACGCCGGAAGGCGGTTCGGTGACTGTTCATGGCACCATGGACCTGAGTGGCGTGCCAAAGTCCTACGATCTCAGCATGTCGGCGCTTCTGTTCGACGCGAGTCAGATCAGCAGTAAGGCACCCAGTACGTCGCTGAACGCAAACGTCTCGGCTCGCGGCGCTGGATTCGATCCTGCGACGCTTACGACCGTAGCGAGCGCGACCGTGAAGACTTCGGTGTACGACAGCGTTTCCGTCGATTCTGCGGTTATCAGGCTCGCGGCTGCGAACGGCATTCTTACGATTGATACGCTTGCCGTCGGAATTCCCAACGGATCTGCCGCCGCAACCGGCAGCTTCGGCCTCGTCGCTGGCCAAACCGGCAGTTTGCGTTACAAGGTTGCGGTTGATTCGTTGAGTGCGCTGGCGCGCGTGCTTCCTCCGGCCGACACTGGCGCCGTGCGACCTCGCCCGGGAATCCTTGCACAACGTATGGCGCGCGCGGATTCCGCGCGTGCACAAAATGCGCGTGCGACCCAGGTAGAGCGCGCCGTGACGGGCAAGGCGCTGCCATCATTCCCCGTTGATACTCCACGTGTGATCCCGCGAAGTCAGTTGAGCGGCTCGATCGCGGCGCAGGGGACAGCGACCGGCAACATTCACACATTTGACATGACGGGCTCGGCAATCGGCAGCAATTTGGTCGCCTTCGGAAGCTCGGTAGGTGCCGCAAGCGCCAACTATACATGGACAACCGCACTGACACCGCAGTCCCGGGTGTCCGCACAAGCCAGCGCCATAAACGTACTGGCGATGGGCTTCGCGCTCGATACCGTATCGTTCACTGCCAACTATTCGCACCCGAACGGTGACGTAACACTCAAAATCCTTCAGGATTCCAAGCGTGCATACAACGCAACTGCACAGTTCACCCTGGACAAGGATCGCGATGTCCTCCGCCTCGACCAGTTGCGCATGCGATTCGACTCCACCGTGTACGCCAGCACCGGGCCATCGACGATTCATTTCAGCCCCGACGGTACATCGATAGATCATTTCGAGATCAAGAGTCAATCCGGTAGCCGCGTATTCGTAAATGGAGACATTCCGGAAAAGGGTGACGCGAATCTGGATCTCAGCATTACGCAGTTCGAAGCCCGCAACATCACAGCTCTGCTTCAGAGCGACATCCCGGCAAATGGATTGTTCTCGGTAGAAGCGCACATGCATGGAACACGTGCCAATCCGACTTTTTCCGGTGCTTTTGGCATCGAGCGGTTCTTCTACAACGGCCGGCCGACGCCCGAGGTACACGGACGCGTTAGCTACGCCAACGAGACACTCGAAGGCAATGTGAACGCGGCGGCGGAGGGGATGGAGCCGGCGCTGACCGCGAAAGGAACGGTCCCCATCAATCTGGCTCTGGTCTCTGTCAGCGGCCCCAGAGTGCCACCCGACCGTGCAATCTCCGCGACCGTCGATGCGGACTCCCTCCCGCTCAGCCTGCTACCAAGCGTCAGCGACGCCGTGGCCGATCTCAACGGCCGAGCCCTGGCAAAGTTCACCATCAAGGGCACCGTCGACAATCCTGATGTTGAAGGCAAGATCGCATTGTGGAACGGGAGTGGACGCGTCGTTCCTTTGGGTATCGTTGTGAATGATGTCGCTGCCAATATTCGACTGGTCAAGGACACGGTAGTAGTCGATTCACTCGTAGTTCGCAGCAATGGATTGATCCGAGTGAGCGGTGGGGTTGCGATCAAGAACCTCGCGAAGCCATCGTTCAATCTGAGATTGAATGCAGTAAATGCCCGCGTAATCGACAACGAGACTGGCAACCTCTTTGTGAATGCGACGATCGGTGTGAATGGCCCCTACGACGATGTGGACGTCACCGGATTTGCGCACGTACGACGCGGCGTCATATACATTCCGGAAACAACGGGCAAGAGCCTCGTGGGTGCCGGTGATCCTGCCCTTTACGCTGTGCTCGACACAAGTAATGTTGAAATGCGGGACTTGTTTCCAACCGAGTCGCCGCTGCTCAAGAATCTTCGCATGAACGTCGGCGTGATGGTCGATCGCGACGTGTTCGTGCGTTCCCAGGCAGCCAACGTCGAAGTTTACACCGACGATCCGTTGCAGATCGGGGTCAATCGGGCAAAACAGTCGTTGCTGATTGATGGCGTTCTGCTGAGTGACAGGGGTGAGTACCGGTTTCAAAGTCGTACATTCCAGATCAGACAAGGCGTGGCGACGTTCGTCAACTCGCCGACGATCAACCCCACGTTGCAGGTGACCGGCGAGTACGACGTGCAACTACCAACGCGGGAAGCGTTCGCGATTCAGATTGTGATCTCCGGTACGCTGGATTCGCCCAAAATCACTCTCACAAGCGACGCTCAACCCCCTATATCTCAGACCGACCTGCTGAGTTATCTGGCATTCGGACAATCATCATCGTCGCTACTGCAGCAGGGCGGGACGGGCCTGTCAAACGGTGGAAATGTCGTCGGGGCTGGCGCTGCGTTCGCCGCGAAGCAGATTGCGGCCGCGGCACTTGGCGCACTTACTGACGAGGCAGCGGGTCAGGCGGCTCGGTCACTTGGCGCAGACGTGCTCAACATTACGCCCGCGGACGTGTCGCTGGACGCCGGAAGCTTCCTGCGGGCAACGCAGATCGAGTTTGGCAAATACCTGAATTCCAACACGTTCCTTCAGCTGCAAGTGAGGCCTGATCCTGCATCGCTTCAGCGACCCGGATTCCAGGTGACGCACCGCTTCAATACAAAAACAGGCTACCGCATAGACGCGAGCTTCCAGCCGAGATACCTGCTCAAGCAGCCCACGCTATCGACCGATCAGGTCCCGCAGACTACGAGCGCATTTGGACTGTTCCTGGTTCGCGAGTGGCGCTACTAAAACTCGACGCAGCTAATACTTCCGAGCGCAGCTCCGTAGCCCCACGGTCGATCAGCTGCCTGCGTACTCATCCCAGAGTGCCGCCATCGCCCTCGTACCAAGCCTGAAGTTTTCAACGCTCATCCACTCGTCGGGCGCATGCGCGTTTTCTCCAGGCAAGCCAAAGCCAACGAGCAGGACGGGTGCCTTGAGTATCCGCTCAAAATCACCCACGATCGGAATCGAGCCGCCCTCGCCAACGACCACCGGTTCTCGGCCGAACGCGGCGGTCATCGCCCGCTTCGCGGCGTCGAAGATGGGACCCGCCAGATCGGCGCGCCACGGACGTCCACCGTGTATGTATGCGGTCTTGACCGTCACTCCGGCCGGCGTGTGCTTCGCAACATGCGCTTCGAACAATTCGGCAATACGCCCTGGGTTCTGATTCGGGACCAGTCGGCAGCTGACCTTTGCCATTGCCTTGGCAGGTAGGACTGTCTTCGCCCCGTCTCCCGTGTAACCGGACAGGAGTCCGTTTACTTCGCAGGTCGGGCGCGTCCATAATTTTTCAAGTGTAGTAAATCCCTTCTCGCCGCCGAGGGCCTTCACGCCGATCTCTTTCATGAATGCGTCGTCGGAATGTGGAAGCTTCCGCATTCCCGCGAGTACTTGATCGGAGAACGGACTTACATCGTCGTAGAATCCGTCGATGGCGACTCGACCATTCGCGTCGTGCATTGACGCGATGATACTTGCAAGCGCCGCAGCGGGATTCACAACGGCCCCGCCGTAAATACCAGAGTGTAGATCGCCCGCCGGTCCCTGTACGTCTATCTGAAAGTACGACAGCCCGCGCAACGACGACAGGATGGATGGTATTCCTTCGGCAAACATCGTCGAATCCGAAATAACAACGACGTCTGCCGCGAGAAGCTTGGCGTTGTTCGCAATGAACGATTCCAGATTCGTGCTGCCCACCTCCTCTTCTCCCTCCGCGACGAGAACGAGATTGCACGGCAACTTTCCACGCGAGCGAAGGTGAGCCTCGAGCGCCTTGATGTGAAGGAAAAGTTGCCCCTTGTCGTCGACCGAGCCTCGCGCGTAGATACGACCGTCGCGGACTTCAGGCTCGAACGGCGCAGATGTCCAGAGATCGAGCGGTTCCGCTGGCTGGACGTCGTAATGGCCGTACACGAGCGCTGTCGGGGCGTCGGGAGCGGCACCTCGCCATTCTCCGACGACAATCGGATGACCAGCGGTGGTGTGGGCCGTTGCTGACAGGCCTGCCTGCTCTAGAGATCGTCGCACCCACTCAGCGGCGGCCCGCGTATCCGCGTCGTGCACGGGTTGAGCGCTTACGCTCGGAATTCTCAGAAAATCGAACAGCTCTTCCTCGATTCGCGACTGATGCTTCGTGAGGAAAGTCTCGAGGTCGTTGGCAATCTTTGGCATGAACTCAATTTAACGGCCCCTTCCCCGACTCGGCGACCGTCGTGGTCGGCTATCTTACGAGATGCCGAACCACCTGGCTGGGGAGACCTCCCCGTACCTGCTTCAGCATGCCGATAATCCGGTTGACTGGCGCCCATGGGGCGACGAGGCGCTGTCGGTAGCCCGCGCGACGAACCGACCAATCCTCCTGTCAATCGGCTACGCGGCCTGCCACTGGTGCCACGTCATGGCACACGAGTCGTTCGAGGATCCACTCACGGCTGAGTTCATGAATGAGCATTTCGTCTGCATAAAGGTCGATCGCGAGGAGCGACCCGACCTCGACGCGGTGTACATGCAGGCGGTCCAGGCAATGACGGGCCACGGTGGCTGGCCGATGACCGTGTTCCTGACGCCGACCGCCGAGCCGTTCTACGGGGGAACCTATTTTCCGCCGGCGGACCGACACGGGATGCCGTCGTTCATGCGCGTGCTCAAGTCCGTGTCCGATGCGTACTCGCAACGGCCGGAAACGATCGCCGCCAGTGTCGCCTCCATGCGCCAGATATACGAGGGCAGCGTTGCCGGTGCCGCCGCCGGTGCTGGCGCGGGTGTCGGCGGCGAAGAAATAACCGCCGAGTTTCTGGACTCCGCCGTTCACGCCGTCGCAGCAAATTTTGACGTGGAACTGGGTGGATTTGGTGGAGCCCCGAAATTCCCGCCCACGATGCTTCTCGACTTTCTGCTCCGACACTGGGCCAGAACTGGAGACGCCAGCGCTCTGGAGATGGCGCGAAACACGTTCGTCAAGATGGCGCACGGCGGGATCTACGATCAGGTCGGAGGCGGCTTCGCACGATACTCAGTCGACGCCCGTTGGCTGGTGCCGCACTTCGAAAAAATGCTTTACGACAACGCGCTGCTCATCCGCTTCGGAGCGCAGCTGTTCGAGGCAACGCGGGACGGAGAAGCGCGACGCGTTACAAGTGAAACAGTATCGTGGCTGGCTGGCGAGATGACCGCGCCAGGGGGCGGTTTCTATTCCTCGCTGGATGCTGATTCAGAAGGAGTGGAAGGAAAATTCTACGTCTGGACAACCGAGGAACTCGACTCGGTACTTGGCGATGATTCGCCGATCGTGAAGATGTTCTACGGAGCTACCGCATCGGGTAATTTTGAAGGGCACAACATCCTGCACATGCCGTTAAGTACTCAGGATGTTGCAGATCGCAACAATATCGACCTCGATAAGCTGCTCTCGATTGTCGCCAGCGCCAAAGAAAAACTGTACGGGTACCGTTCGCGGCGCATATGGCCAACGCGCGACGACAAGATAATCGCGGCCTGGAATGGCCTCGCGCTCCGCGGCGTCGTGGAAGCTGGCCGCGCATTGGATGACGATGAGTTCCGCGCGCTCGCAATGCGAAATGCAGAGTTCCTGTTGCAACACATGATCGTCGACGGTCGCTGCATGCGCAGCTACAGCGACCGCTCCCACCGGCTACCGGGGTTTCTTGAAGATCAGGCAGCGGTGGCGCTGGGCTTTCTTGCCGTCTTTGAACAGTCCCTCGACGCCAAGTGGCTGAACGCCGCCCGACTCCTCGCTCGCGTGATGCTGGACAAGTTCTGGGATGCCGAACAGGCAACGTTTTTCGATACCTCGCACGATGCAGAGCAACTGGTGTCGCGGCCGAGAGACCCCACGGATAACGCAACCCCGTCCGGCACATCGCTGGCGGTGGATCTCTTGCTTCGCCTCGCGAATTACGACGGCAACCAGAACTCCCGCGCGATCGCAGCGCGCGTCATGAACTCTCTCGCGGATGCTGCCTCGAGGTATCCATCCGCATTTGGCCACCTTCTCGGCGATGCAGAATACGCAGAGACATTCGCGTGCCATGGCGACTACTGCGACATGCCATCTCCGCGCGCGCTGGACATCGCGCTTCAAACATCCTCATCCACCAAGTAACCTGACATGTCCACCGACGGATCGTCGTTCACCCGCGGGGCTTTTGCTGGTGAAGTTCTCGATGAGCTGCTCTTCCCTTACCCGCCGCCACTGAGCGTTGCCGATCCAGCCGAAGCTACGACAGTGGACCGGCTAGTGAGGGCAATCGAAGGCCGACTTGGTGGACTGGTCGATTCCGTAAAGTTCGATGTCGAAGAAACCATTCCGGACGATGTGATCGCCGCGCTGGCGAGTCACGGATTCCTCGGGATGACAATTCCGCGCCGCTTCGGCGGCCTCGAACTCTCGCCGCGCGCGTATGCCAGAGTATGTGAGGCCGTCGGCGGTGTCGATTCATCCATCGGCGTCTTTATCGGCGTTCACTGCGGACTGGGATGCAAGGCGATTGTCCTTTACGGCACCGAAGAACAGAAGCAGCGTTGGCTCCCCGGCCTGGCACGCGGTGAAATTCTGGTGTCGTACGCACTGACTGAACCGCTGGTTGGCTCCGACGCGCAACACGTGAAGACGACAGCTGTACTTAGCGCTGACGGCACTCACTGGTCATTGAACGGCCACAAGATCTGGATTGGCAACGCCAATCGCGCAGCTGTGATTGCAACGTTTGCGCAGACCGAAGTCGAGCGCGAGGGCAAGAAGGTCCAACGTCCAACAGCATTTCTGATCGAACCCACAATGCGCGGTTTCCGAGTGGTGGAGACAGCGAAGAAAATGGGTATTCGCGGTTCGACACAGGCCGAGTTGGAATACACAAATCTGCGCGTGCCTGTTGAGAACGTACTGGGCCAGGTTGGAAAGGGATTCGCCGTCGCCGTGCACGTGCTAAATGGCGGTCGCCTCACCCTCGCCGCAGGCTGTACTGGCGGAACGAAGCATATCTTCGCGGAGATGACGAAATACGCTGAGCAGCGAATTCAATTCGGGAAGCCACTCGCCGATTTTGAGATCACTCAGCGCAAACTGTCGTCCATCGCATCCGAAATTTATGCATCGGACTCGATGCTTGGCGTGCTGGCCAATCTCGCAACTGAAGACGATTCGGACTGGTCCCTCGAGGCGGCTATCGCCAAGGTGTTCGCAAGTGAGCTGGTTTGGCGTGCCGCTGATGAAATGGTTCAGATCGCTGGCGGCCGCGGCTTTGTGAAGCCGTATCCGTACGAGCGCTTTCTTCGCGACAGCCGCATCAACAGGATTTTCGAAGGCGCCAACGAAATACTTCGCCTCTTCATCGCGCTGAACGGGATTCAGACACTGTCGGGCCATCTCAAGGAAGTCAGTGCCGCCCTCCGGGAACCAATCAAGCATCTCGGTCTGCTCAGTGAGGTGGCCGCGGCACGGGTTAGAAGTGTCTTTGGCGCGACCGCGACGCTCGATGTCGCTCTAGACGTCCGGCTCGCCAGCCACAAGGAATATTTCGAGAGGCATGTCGCCGAGCTCCGCTCGGCGGCGGAGCATGCGGTTATAACGTACCGTAGCGAAATTGTCGATCGACAACTTGTGGTGGAGCGCTTGTCGAACATGGCCATCGAGCTATTCGCAACGGGCTGCGTCATCTCACGCACGCAATCTCTTCTAAGCAACGGCGCGGACGCTCAAGGAGCAGAGGCGCTAAACTTATGCGACATCTTCTGCGTGGATTCGGGGCTTCGCTTTCGGAGCGCGAGGGTTGCGCTGTCGGGCGGGAGCAGCGGCACCGTGGATGACAAACGCAAGGACGCCGCCGCCGCGATTCGTCGCGATGAGGGCTACGGAATACCGGACTCGATACTGGACGTGATGATACCTCTGACACACACCCCGATCAACCGAACGTGACAGAAAGTGCAGCGAGCCCTACGCGCATTCGCGGTCTGCGCGGAGCAACCCGTCCGGCACGCGACGAGCCGGAAAGTATTCGGGTCGCAACTCGTGAACTGTTGACTGCAATGCTGGCACGGAACGAGGTACCGTTGGAGGCCGTAGTGAGCGCATTTTTCACCACGACTCCAGATCTTGTGAGCGAGTTCCCAGCAAGGGCTGCACGTGACCTCGGCTGGGATGACGTCGCGATGCTCTGCTCAACAGAGATTCCAGTACCGAGCGCTATTGGCAGAGTTGTTAGAGTCCTGCTCCACGTTGAAGTACCGATGAACTGTTCGCTGAAGCACGTGTATCTGAATGGAGCTGAGGAGCTTCGACCGGATTTGTTACCCTGATCCCGCTGGACGAGTCGAAAAGTCACCGCCTAACTTGAGAAGGCTCATGCGCGCTTTAGTTCTCGCCGGATCACTATCATTGCTCTGCATTGCCGGGCCTGGGACCGCACGCGCACAGACGTCACCAGAC
Organism: Gemmatimonadaceae bacterium; assembly: GCA_039924325.1. Lineage (GTDB taxonomy): Bacteria > Gemmatimonadota > Gemmatimonadetes > Gemmatimonadales > Gemmatimonadaceae > Fen-1247. Next base: position 2,622 of record JBDTAZ010000006.1, on the reverse strand, counting down.
GGGGCCGACGTTGTTCGGCTCATGCACGATCGTTACGTGGGCAAGTGGTACAAGACGCTCACCTTCACGCAGGCGACTTTGCGACGTACGCCCGCCGATACGATGGTGCACGAGACGTGGTATGAATCCGCAAAGCTCCCTGGACGGTTACGGATTGACGTGGGCGCACCCGATGGCGATCCGATCATCCTCTTTGCACGCGACAGCACGTTCGTTCGCCGCGGATCAAGCAAGGTTGCAGGTCGTGCGGGCCGCAATCCTCTTCTCATACTGGGCTTCGACGTCTACACTCAATCCATCGAGCGAACCGTCGGAGTATTGCGCGAAGAGGGTTTCGACCTGGCCAAGATGCACGAAGGCACGTGGGAGGGGCGCAAGGTGTTCATCGTGGGAGCCACGCCTGGCGATACCACATCGCAGCAATTCTGGGTAGATGCAGTTCACCTGCTCTTCGTGCGAATGCTTTCACCTGTCGTTGCCGGGAAACCCGGCACCGAGGACGTTCGTTTTGAGAAGTACCAGCCAGCGGGCGGCGGCTGGCTGGCCACCTATGTAACTGCCTCGCGCCGCGGCAAGCTCATTCAGAGCGAGACATACTCCGACATTCGCGTAAATATCCCGATTCCGGACAGCCGCGTAGACCCGACGCAGCTGGACAAGCCGTGAACCTTGCACCACTTACATTAGTGTAGCCGCTCCAATTTCGCCTGGATCAATTCATGTTTTACACTGCCCTCTTCGTAGTAGCACACGCCACCGCTGCAGCGGCTCCGCAACTGCCTCGAGACACCGTTACAAATGTGCGTGATCTGCCGATTGTGGAGCTCAGAGCCACCAAATCATCCAGCAATACAGTCGCCATCATTCTCTCAGGCGATGGCGGCTGGGCAGACATCGACGAGAAGGTCGGCGAGAGCCTGCAGGCACATGGTGTCGACGTCGTCGGCTTCGACATGCGCGCCTATCTCCACGGGAGTAAGCGCACGCCTGAGATCCTCGGACGCGATGTGTCACGTATCGCTCGCCGATACATGGAACTGTGGCGCAAGCAGGACGTCGCGCTCGTCGGTTACTCCCGCGGGTCTGACCTCGCGCCGTTTGCGGCTAACAACCTGGCCCCCGACATCCGGCCACACCTCACGCTGATCGCCATGCTCGCGCTGCTTGAGCGAGCGAGCTTTACGTATCACTTCTCGGATCTGTGGCGCACCACGTCCAGCAAGGCCGACGTTCCGATCCTGCCACAGCTGGAGATGCTCAAGACCGTCCCCATGCTCTGCGTTTATGGCAAGGAAGAAAAGGAATCTCTCTGCCGAACTGCTCCAATTGGGACCATGACTGTTGTCGTCCGCAACGGCAAACATCACTTTGACGGCAACTACGGTGCGCTCGGCGATATGGTGTATCGAGCGGTGGTTCGTGCTTCTGAAGGCAAGTCACTCGGTGATCTGAGCACGGTCCAGTAGCAGCCCCACGCCGTCGTGAGCTTCAGCGGTCAGTACGTCAGTTCACCATCGACGATTCTGGCGACCGATGTGTACGGATGCTCGGTCGCTTCACCAACCCCCATGATGTGAAGCACTTCCCATCGGTGTGCCTTGAAGTAGTCCGCAATCATGGAACGGTGACACCGCCACCATACCGCCTCGGAACACATCGCAGCGACTCTATCGACGCGAGCGAGCGCAGCAAGTGACGCTGCTGCGGTAGCGAACTCGGCCGTGTCCATGTAGTCCGCATAACCCCGGAACGATTCATTTCTCCACGCCGTATGTGGAGAATCAGGAAGCACCTTTCGGCGTCCCCCAAGCGACGGGACCGGAGCGTACGCGATTCCCGCTTCGCCGAGGGATTGTTCAAGCGCAGCGGGATTGAACTGCGGAAATTTGCGCGACCCCGCGAACCGCCTCACGTCGGCGATGCGCGTCACTCCATGCGCAGTCAACATGGCGATGAACTCTTTGATCGGGTGAGTCGAATGCCCGACCGTCCACAGCGTTCCAGACGGTTGAAGCTCTAAAGGTCCGCGCACGACTTCAGAATCGTTCCGCAATTGAGGCACACCAGCTTGCACTTGCGCCACTCAAGCCGCTCACTGCCACATACATCGCAACTCTCCGCCGAAGGCGATTCCCCGGGTAATCCCCGCGGCACTTCTGCTCGCGTGATCTCGGGCTGACAATTCGCGCTTCCCGCAGGCACGTCAGCCCTCGAAGTCCAGTGCGAGATCGAGCGCCGACGCCGAATGAGTGAGTGCACCGACCGAGATCCAGTTGACGCCGGTCTCCGCGATCCCGCGGACAGTCTGCAGATTGACGCCGCCCGAAGCCTCGATTACGGCACGTCCCGCAACGAGTTTCACCGCGTCGCGCATTTCGTGAAGCCCCATATTGTCGAGCATGATGATGTCGGCCCCGGCGTGGACCGCTTCGTCCACCTGCTCCACATCATCGCACTCCACCTCCACACGGGTACCAGCACCCGCGATCGCACGCGCGCGCTGGACCGCGAGCCCAATATCGTGATCCACGGCCGCGATGTGATTGTCCTTGATCAGCACTGCCTGCTCCAGATCGCTGCGATGGCTCATCCCGCCTCCGCAACGGACCGCATACCGTTCCA
>JBDTAZ010000005.1:0-11871 GCA_039924325.1 Gemmatimonadaceae bacterium | reverse complement strand
GCCCCTCGCTAAATTGGTAGGTCTCCCCCGGATTGCATCCGAAGGGACATTCCCCAGTAGCTCAGTTGGTTAGAGCATTCGACTGTTAATCGAAGGGTCGTAGGTTCAAGTCCTACCTGGGGAGCCTTGCTCAAGCGACAATCCGATTGTGATACTGCCAGAGGCCGCCCATAAAGCGGCCTCTGCCGCATTCATGAGTCACGCGCGTTTCCCGCACTTTTCCCGCACACTTCCGTCACACAAACGAAACACTGATTCACGCCCGTCGGTCGTATCCTTAGCGATCAGCCATCCAGCGACGGAGTTGACCAAGTGAATCGAAGCAGAGAAGCGGCGACTATCGCCTTCGCAATTGCATTCATCTGCCTCGGTATTTTGGGCTTTGCATACGGCGACTTTGCACTACAATGGCAGCCCGTACCGGATTCGTTCCCATGGCGAACCGGCTTTGCGTACGCTTCCGCGTTCGTTCTGGTGGCTGGCGGGGCTGGATTGCTATACACCCGTACGCGGAAGATTGCGACGTACGTCCTGTTTCCGTACATGCTGCTCTGGCTGCTCCTGAAGGTTCGACTGATCGCCGCGATGCCTTCGTCAGAAGGACGCTGGATGGGTTTTTCGGAAATAGCCGTGCTCGCCACCACGAATTGGGTGCTACTCATCCGATCTCAACTTCGCGCGCAACAGCTACCACTTGATTTCATCGATAGAATCGGCTCGGTGCGCGTTGCACAAATTGCTTTCGGAATATTCCTCATTCCCGTCGGCCTCTCACACTTCATCTATCTGGACCAGACGGTCGCATTGGTACCTACCTGGCTCCCGTACCGCGCCGGATGGGCGTACTTGACCGGAGCATTCCACATCGCCGCGGGCGTTGCAGTTCTGCTCTCCATTTATCCTCGACTCTCGGCGAGACTCGAGGCCTCCATGCTTGGCATGTTCGCCCTGCTGGTCTGGATCCCAAAGGTCATCGGCGCTCCGAAACTACAACTGGGCTGGACCGCACTCCTGATCACCGTGGCAATCGGCGCCGGCGCATGGGTCATGGCGGAGTCACTCTCATCGGGCCGCGGGATCGGGCGAGTTTTATAACGACGTAATCGCGGGTGCAATCGGTTACCATTCGGCCGTATGCACAGCGCACGCGACGAATGGCTCTCCGGTTGGGATGACACACCTGGTATCGTCTCAGTCGACGCAAGTCCGGACGGCCGCGCAACTGTATGGCGGCGTCTCCCCGAATCCGGCAAACTCGTCCGTGAGGAGTCGCGATTCCGGCCTTGGCTGGTTCTTGAGCACATCGAAGATCTCTTTCATCTGGGAGACAGACTCGGTGCAACCGATGCATCGCGTGCGGTTCGTCACCGCGAGCTTGAGGGCCCCGGTGCGCTGCGCCATCTCGTCACCTCAGACGACGGCCGCGCGCTGACCGCGGCTGTCCTCAAGGGTGCGTCCGCTCGGCTCGGCAAATCCATCACACATCTCGCGGAGCTGGCTCAGCAGTCGGTGCTTTCGCTTCCACCCGAAGAACAGTATCTCGTTGCAACCGGCCGGACGTATTTCCGCCACCTCACGTTCGACCAGCTTCATCGACTTCAATTCGATCTCGAAACGACGGGTCTTGATGCGCGAGTTGCTCGCGTTTTCATGATTTCTATACGCTACACGAATGGTGCTACGGAAGTGCTGGAAGCAAATGGCGAGGGCGACGCCGCCGAAGCACAGCTGATACGACAACTCATGAGTCGGGTGGAGCAAGCCGACCCGGATGTTATCGAAAATCACAACCTCCATGGGTTCGATCTACCCTTCCTCGACGAGCGGTCGCGCGCACTCGGTGTCCCGCTCTCGCTCGGACGGATTCGCACAAATGGCCTGAAGCGACGCGCAGCTCGGCGTGGATCGCGCTCCGCCGATCCGAACGATCATCGACGCGTGCGATTCGTCGCCCCCGGGCGAGAACTCATCGACACACTTGACGCGGTACGACGATACGACTTCTCCGTGCGCGAGTTGCCAGGTCACGGACTGAAGGCTGTTGCCAAACACCTTGGCTTCGCCGCACCCGATCGGGAATACATTCGCGGCGATCAAATCTACTCGACGTATCGCGTCGATCCGGAACGTGTACGTCGATACGCAACGGACGACGTCGAGGAAGTCGCTGCTCTCTCCCGCATGTTGGGCGGCGCGGCGTTTGCTCTCGCACAGATGGTGCCGCGCAGGTACGAAAGGCTCGCTGACGCAGGTGCAGCGACTGGCGTGATAGATCCGCTGATAGTTCGCGCGTACATCCGCGCCGGTGCCGCTCTACCTGCGCATCAGGACGGTGACGGGACAGAACATACGGGTGCAGCGTTGCACCTGTTCGCTTCCGGCGTTGCACACAAGGTGGTAAAGGCCGACGTCGCGAGTCTGTATCCGTCGCTCATGCGTTCATTCCGGATCGGGCCCGCGCGTGACAGGCTCGGTGTGTTGCTCGGCCTGGTTGACGGGCTCGTCGAGCGGCGCCTCGAAGCAAAGGCGAAAGGGCGCGCGGCTCTCCCGGGATCTGTCGAGCGGTATGAGAACGAAGCGATGTCCGCGGCGCTAAAAATTGTTGTCAATTCGGCGTACGGCTATCTCGCCGCGGGCGGCCTGACCAGGTTTGCGGACATTCACGCCGCAAACGAAGTTACGCGGCGCGGTCGCGAAGTTCTCGCATTGATGTGTAAAGAGCTCGCGGCACGCGGGGTAACACTGCTCGAAGCCGACACGGACGGCGTCTATTTCGCTGTGCCACGGTCGTGGAGCGAGGACGACGAACGCCGTATCGTAACGGAAGTAGCGACCCTGTTGCCGCCACTCGTGCAGTTGGAGTTCGAGGGCAGATACGCCGCAATGTTGTCACACGAGCCGAAGAACTACGCCCTGCTCCGGTACGATGGCTCGCTCCTGCTGCGAGGAGTCGCGTTCAGGTCCAGCCGGTCGGAGCCCTTCGGTGACAAGTTCCTGCGCCGCGCGATCGGCGCGTTGCTCATTGGAGACGTCCCCGAGGTTCGCGACAGTTATCTATCAATGATCGGAGCACTGCGTACTCGTGCACTGCCTACACACGAGGTATCGTCGCGCGTCCGCCTCACGAAATCACCAGCGCAGTACATGGCGACGCGTAGCAAACGCAAGGAGTTGCCATACGAAGCGATGCTCGGCGTCGGAGAAGCGAAGTGGAGCATAGGAGACCGGATTCGAGTGTATCGCAAGCAGAACGGCACCTCGGGCGCTATCGCGTCGAGCGAGGACGATCCTGGAGCAAGCGACCCGCGCGACTACGACATCGATTACTACGAGCGTTTGCTACGAACATCCTTCGGCGAGCGACTTGCGCGAGCATTCACGCCGCAGGATTTTGCAACCGTGTTCGCGGGCCCTGATCAGTATTCGCTCTTCGCCAGACGGGTCGATGCGATCAACCCGATACTGACAGTCTACTAACGCGAATACGGATTCCCGCCAGAGCGGGAACCCGTATTCGAATGCAGCAATGGCGGACATGGATCCTCGCTTTCGCGAGGATGACGACTCGCAATTCGCGAAACCGTCATTCCCGCGAAGGCGGGAATCCATTTTGGTGGCGCCGAGTTTCTATTTCTTCGTCCCGCATCCCGGAAGCCTGAATGCTCCAATCCGACTGGAGTATCTCGTCGATCCCTTCATGAGATAATCGCCAACATACCAGATCGTACAATCGTCCGTCGGGTCGATCGCGGTCGCTGAGTAGTCCTCCCAACGCAGTGTGTTCTCCTGCGCCGCTTCTCCGGTGGCAAGGACGGCTTCCTTGAGCGACATCACCCCTTTTGGATCGTTGGGTGTCCTACCTGTGAAACGTTGCCCAGCGAAGATGGACGGCCCTCCGAACGAGTAACCGACTCCGATATTGCCCTTGCCATCCATTGCAGCCGAGCCGAGCCAACGATAGTTGCTGTCGGGCGCGAATGTCCCCTGTTGATACAGCTTGACGTCGCGGTTGCGGTCCAGCCGGAACTCGTACCAGCGCACTCCGCCTCCGCCGAGCGATGTATTGATGGAGTGCGATGCAACAATCGACTCCTGCTTCCCGATTCTGCGATACACCACGCGCGACATTAGCTTGTCACCCTGAGCGTCGAGACGTCGAGTCGCGCCAGGTTGCGGGACGCAGTTGGTCAACTGACCATCGCACAGATAATGGTACGGCGCCACCTGAATCTTCTCAGGGCCCACCAACTTTGTCTTCGACGGGTCTTCCCAGTTCACATAGTACTTCCACGCATAGATCCCGTCGTCCTCCAACACTTTGCGGAGCTGCGTGCCACCCGCGGCTAGCACGATGTTGGGAGATCCGGCCGGAGGCAGCTGCTTCCCGTCCAGATCGGAGTTGTTCAGAAAATTCACATCATCGACGATCATGCACTGCTCGGTCGCATCCTCGCCCTTCAGCATGCGTACACGATCCGCGACGCAAGCGTGCTTCTGAATCACCGCGTCACCGGTGCTGGTCGGCACGTAATATCCGTCGGGCCAGATCGCCGGCCGCGGGTAATCGGGGAATAGCGGTCTCACGAACTCATAGCGATAATACGAACCAAGCGGGTCTGGTCCGGAGCTGACCGCATAGCACATTGCGTACGAGCCGGAATCAGCCGGCGGACGCGGACCAGTGGGCCGCGTGCGTGGACCGGCCTGCTCCGGCAATTGCGTCGGCTCAGCATGAGGCGGTTGATTCAATTCAGCCGCGCTGCCGGGCTGGCCAGGCTGCCCTCGCTGACTTACAGCGGCAGGCTCGCCAGCGCGCGGTGCTGCCGGCTCATCAGAGCGCCGCGGCAAGCGCGAGAAGATCGGCATCACAATCAACCAACGATCCGCCAGTTGATCATAACGTACAACCGCATCGCCGTTGTTATGTGTTTCGCACGCGCCGCCGAATCCTTGGAACACATTGGATGTCTCGACCGGACCATAAAGCGGCTTGCCGTCCTTCGAAAAGATCGCGGTCCGACTGTTCACGATCTGGAATACGTGATTGGGCCCGACCGCAAGACTGTTGTCGGACGGATTCCGGAGCACAGCGTTGCCTTGCGGGCCGACAAAGTCGGCTCCGAGGCCTGCAAAATTCGCGACGATCACCGCGGGGGGTCGCTTGCCCATTGATTGCTGTTCGGCGCGCGCACCCCCGCGCGGAACGATGATCTTTGGTGGCGGAATCACAGTGTCCTGCTCAGCGACGTCATCCGGATCGGGCGCCAAGGCGCCACTGGGTACGTCACCGGCGTTCAGCCCGGTCGATGCCACGCTGGTGCCGCCCAACTCGGACAGCGGCGCAGACATGTCATGCGCGACTGCTCGATGGACGATCGCGGCGTGCGCCATCGCGCTCAGTGGCGACCCTGTGTTGCCCGTATCCTTGCTTGTAACGGCGATTGCAACGCCACACGCAACGACTGCGATGGGAACAATCACTTTCAAAATCATTGAGTTATTCTGCACGCCCTGTCCTGAAAATGTGAAGGTAAGTTTGTCGGCTGCGATGCGGTACTATACGGTTTTCCAGTAAACCGCGTACCGCTCGTCCATGATCTTGTACAACGGAATGAGCACAACGTCCTGCTTCTGTCCAGTTGTGCGAAACTCAAGCGGACCGCTGCGCGTCATCCAGGCGTTGCTGTCGATTGCGCGCGTATCCAGTGTAGGTGCCGCGATCGCCGAATTGGGAGGAAACTCCGGCACCATTCGTGGTTTGGTCGGCGGGGCTCTCAACGTTCCAGCCGTCAGACCCTCCGTCCCCAATCGACCAGCGAGGACGATCGGGCCGTACATGACTGCCTGAACAGTCGCGTCGTCCGGTGTCGGTTCTGTTCTCAATTTCATCGGAAGCGACAGCCGTACAGTATCACCAGTTCGCCACGTCCTATCGATCACCAGGTAGCTGCTCGGCGTGGCAAATGCTTCCAGCGTCTTTCCATTCAACGACGCGCTCCCGCCGCTGGTTGCCCAACACGGAATCCGGATCCGCAACGCCATCCGGGTCGGGCGATCGCAATCCAGCGTCAGCGTCGTCCCTGCTTCCTCGGGGAACCGTGTCTGCTGCGTAATCCGTACACCCTTGTTCGCCCAGTCCAGCCGCGAAGCGATGAACAGGTTGACGAAAACGCCGGTGTCATCGTGAAAGTAGATGCTGTCCCCAAGCTTCGCGAACGACTCCGCTCCCGTGCCGGTGCAGCACCAGAAATCGTGCAGCGGAGTACCAAAAAATTTCCAGTAACCCGAAGCCAGAGGGACATAGTACAGCTTGTCTCCATCCGCCGGATGCTGTGTACCTAGAATTCCATTGAACAGCGCCCGCTCGTAGTAGTCGGCCGCGCGCGGATCCGCTGTCCACTGAAAAATGTGCCGCGTGAGCTTGAGCATGTTGTACGTAGGGCAACACTCTTCCGTCTCTGGCCCAAGCTCGGTCGATATAACCGCTGGATCCGCATTCCAGTTTTCGCCGTTGCTCGTCCCGCCAGTGCAATACGAACGACGACCGGTGACCTCCGTCCAGAAGTAATCCGCAACCTCGTGATACCGCGGCTCGCTAGTGAGTTCATAACGCCGAGCGGCACCGATGATCTTTGGAATAGTCGTGTTTACATGCAAGCCCTTGAGCGAATCGCGGCCAAGCGCAAGCGGTTCGAAGATCCGCTCGTGATCGAACCGGTGCGCGAGATCCATGTACGAGTTCTCGCCCGTAGCAGCCGCAAGGTTGTAAAGCAGCTCGTTCATCCCGCCGTACTCCCGCTCCAGAATTCGCGCCATCTGCTCGTCGCCTAACGGCCCTGTCCACCCAGACGTCCATCGTGCCATTCCCTTCAGCACATCCAGCGACTGCTGATCGCCACTCAGCTGGTACGTGTCGAGCAATCCAGCCATGATCTTGTGCACGGTGTAGAATGGCGCCCATGCCGGCTTCCCCGCCCGAAGTCGATCGAATACTTCTTCGGGAAACGCGCTAAGATACCCACTCCCGAGCGCCTTCTGACATTTCGCGAGTTCGCTTACGATTGCAATGCCTCTGTCCCTGGTCTCTGCGTCTCCCCGGCTCGCCCCCATCAGAGCGCACGCAGACAGATAATGACCAACGAAATGGCCGCGTAATTCATTGTCGGGAGCTTCCCAGCCCCCGAGCGGCTCGGCATTCGACGGAATGCCCGCGGTAATGCGGAACATGTGCAGCAATCGATCCTTATCCAGACCGAGCAGATGGCGCCGGTTAACCTCCGTCGCATCCAGAAATTGACCCGGTAGCAATCGGACGCTCGCGAGGTCGAACGGTTCGGCAACGCCGGCACGCCCGGCGACACCAGCTCGGTGCAGGAGTTCTCGGTGCATTGCCAACAGCTGTCGCGGCATCATGGCCGCGGCACCCGCAACACCCGTCGCGATCACAAACTCTCGTCTGGAAAGTCTCTTCATCGCCTGGTTTCCTCCAAGGGTATCAACGTGTCCCGCCTACTTGGCGATCGACATCTTCAACGCGGCATCGCTCAGCCCAGGCTGCGCCATCAACTTCTCTATGTCAGCTATCTCAACGGGGACGAATCCCGACATGTTGATGTAGCCGGTTTTGGTAATCAGCAGCATATCCTCAAGCCTGAATCCGATGTGTTCCCCTTCGACACGCATCTCAGGCTCGATTGTGAATATCTCGCCCGGCTGAAGCGTGGCCGCGGCATAATGTACATCGTGCACCGACATGCCAACTGTGTGTCCCAGAGCCCGGACCGTCTTGCCGCGATAAATGTCGACGAATGAGTTCGCGGCGGTGCGAATCTTCTCGTCCGAGAATTTGTAATTGGCGACGATCGCCTCCATCTTAACGACCGCGGCCTTCGCGATGTCATCCGGCGTCGCGTACGGCCTGATCGATGTCATGACTGCCTGATACAGCCGGAGATAGATAGTGTACATCTCGCGCTGACGCGGCGTGAACTTGCCGTTGGCTGGAAAAATGCGCGTCACATCCGACGTGTAGTAATCGTAATCCGGCGCATAGTCGAATTGAATCAGATCGCCGTCCTTCAGCACCGCGGTGTCCTTGTGATAATGCGTGTAGTAGGTATTCTTGCCCGTCGCGATCAGGGCGAAGTACGCAGCGCCATACGAGCCGTACTTCTTGAATGCAAATTCCGCATCGGCCTGCAGTTCGAACTCCTGCATTCCCGGCTTGGCATCGCGCATCGCTTCCATGATTCCGAGACCCGCAATTCGCGTTGCCTGATGAATTACCTCGATCTCGCGTGGGCTCTTGATGGAGCGCATTGAATCGGTGATGGGCTCGAGCGCCTTGATCTCGCTGTTTGGCGCCACGGCTTTCATCTTCGCCTGAAACGCTTCCTCCCTAGATTCCCGACCATCCCACGGATCATTCTTCGTCGCGCGAGCAAGCGTCACGGGATCGCTGGGTGATGCACTTCCGAGTACCTCGGCCCTGAACGGCGTGTAAATAGCGCGGCCATCCTTGCCAATCGCTTCTAGAACCGCACCGAAGTCCGCGCGCGGTACAACAGATTCGATTCCCGTGTCCTTTTCCGCCGAGTCACCCGGTGTGAGCGAGGGGCCAAACATCGACTGCTCGCGTTTCTCGGTGGTCGGACTCAGAAACAACGCGGATTTCTTCGACCTTCCGTCAATCACGAGTATCGCGCGCGGTTCGATGACACCAGTGAGGTAGTAAAAATCATTGCTCTGGCGAAGCGGCTGTTCTCCAGGACGCTCCGTCGTTCCCTGTATGATTGCCGCGCCATCGCCGATCGACTTCATGACCGCCGCACGGCGCGACGCGAATTCTGTCGCGGAGAAGACGCGACCAATGACCGGTTGCGCCGTTAGTGCTGGAGTAATAGCCAGAACGCTGGCGACGAGAGCCGCAGCCGCCCACGCAACCTGTGATTGGAGTGTCCTTCCTCGCCTTGCTGCGATCATGCAACCCTCATCTGTGGAGCGTGAATGGAGCGTTAATGGAGCGTTAATGCAGCGCTACTGGACTCGTGACGAATCTGCACGCGTCATCGCGATAATCTGGCCCGGATTCCCGGTCATTTCCCAACGGATAAGCGACATGGGTATCAATCCGACTGAGTTGAAGTCGTCCATGAAGCCGAGCGTAGTGTAGGCGTCACCCAGCTGATGAGCGCGCTCGTTGAGGATCTCGTCAAACTGGATCTTCCCGATGATGTAGCTGGTCCCGTATGCCGGTTGCTGCAGGTAGAGATGCTGTTCGCCGGTTACCGTTCCCCCGTCGACGCGCAACCACCCGCGCGGCGTCCAGTCGGACGCGAATTGCTTCGCCTGCTGCATCGTGAACTCGTTGCTCTGAAGATGCAGATCACCGAGCGCGCGAGCCGCTCGCTCTGCAACAAGGATATAAATGAGTTCGTTCGACCTTGGGTGAGAATCGATGAAGCCTTCATGCATCATCATCTCCTCCATTGCCGTCGCGAACCCCTCCGTTCGCGTGACGAACGTGTTGTAGAGGAGGGCTTGTCTCCGAATGGGATCCGGATGCGGGTCGGAATCCATCCTCGCGAGATCGAACCAGTGATAATCATGTGTGAGCATGATGATCGGATCGCGATAGCTCACCTCATCAAAGAATTCACGCGGCTTCGTAGGCGGGCTGAATCGGCCTATCCGCGCACGTAGTGCGGGATCCATGTAGTCACGCACGGTGAGCACCTTGTGATCGCGCAGGAAACTCATGTACTCCGTTACCGCGCTATTAAAACGGGTCGTGTATTCCGATGCGGTTGCGATCGGGGACTGCTGCGGCAAGTTCCGATTTCGGTCCTCTTCGAGCTTCAGCGCCGCGCGCGAACGATCCAGCTCCCGGCGCATCAGCACTTCCTCCTCCGACCACGTGTACGGAACGAGTTGCACGTTGCGCAGATACCAGTTGTAATTATCGATACCAATTCCGGACGCCCCGGTTCGCGACGGAGCTTGCTCGACCAGCCACTGCCGAAACTGATCGGTTGCAACGCGCGCCTGTTGTGCAGCGGAATCGACGTTCGGATTCGTAGTCGCGACCACTGCTGAAAGAGCCGCCAGCGCCGTGCTTTGATCTGCAATGCTTCCTATCCCGTAATCCCAAAGATCCTTGCCATTACCGGTGAGATTGCGACGCGCTTCCGCCAGGAAGCCAGGAATCGTACGCAGCTTTGCGGCGAGCTCGTTCGCCCGCTCGGGCGCAAGCGGAAAGGTCCACTGCCACAGTTCGATCGCACCAGCCGGAACTGTTCCCTCGCGTGCTGGCTGATCGCTGCGGCTAGGATAGAACGAGACGTAGAACGCGGGATTTCGTGACCACGGCTTGAGCACGCGATGATTGAAGTCGAGGCCGTTCATCTCAGCGCGGACGATGTTGTAGTCCACCTGTTGCGGCGTCGTCCAACCCGTGCTATCCAGAGCGGCGAGTCGATTTCTGTAGTCGGCCAGCCTCGCATGCTGCATCGCCATCGCCGCGACCGAATAGTCCGGAACGCCATCGACCATCTTGGGCTGTTCAAAGCCGCGCCAGTCCTTGAATAGCGACACGAGGTCGGCATACTTGCCTGAGTGAACCCCCGGTTCGGCTTTGTGCGCGTCGCCCGGCGCCGAGCATGCGTAGCCGACGGCGATCAAGCCAGTGAAGAGGAGTCGGACGGTTATCTGAGCGCGTTCCATGGCGGGTAGCTCCTCAAGTCCTGTGGGGCCGATCAGCATCGCGGTCGCGGCTAATCGCGTCGCGGCATCTTACGCTTCTTCGTATACTGTATACAATACGACCTTATAGCCGGGGCCGGAAGACCTCCTCGGCGGGTTTCTCGTGGGGATGCCGTATACGTCACTTCGTCCGCCTGGATGACCCGAAAATTGGACACCATTTACACGCGGCGTTCATCACGCCCGGAGGTTTCATGAGTGGCTTTGCTTTATGCCTCAGGCGGCGCAATTCGATTTGCGCCGCGTCGCTTCTCTTTCTTGCCGGAGCGCTGTTTGCTGGCGGCAGCATTGATCTATCGGCGCAGAGCATCGCCCCCGATTACCTGACGGGGCTGAGTTGGCGATCGATAGGGCCCTATCGATCGGGCTATACCGCAGCAGTCGCCGGCATCCCCGGCGATCCCACTACCTATTACGTCGCCATGCCGGCCGGCGGCATTTGGAAAACGTCGAGCGGCGGGACGGTCTGGAATCCGGTATTCGATCAGACTCACGTTGCCTCCGTCGGCGCAATTTCAGTTGCCCCATCGGACCACAACGTCGTGTACGCCGGCACCGGCGACGCATCAGGCTGGTCATTCACCCCGGGAAAGGGGGTTTATAAATCGATCGACGCGGGAAACACGTGGACAAACGTCGGCCTCGAAGACACCCGCTACATCGATGCGATGATAGTGGATCCCAGAAACGCAGACGTTGTCCTCGTGGGATCGTTCGGTGCCGCCCTGACAGGCGGCCCCGCCAGCACCGCGCGAGGCGTGTATCGGACCACGGACGGTGGAACGACATGGGCCAAGGTCTTGTACATCGACGCTTACACCGGAGTGAAAGCGATGACGTTCGATGCGAGCGACCCGTCGATTGTCTACGCTTCGTTTCAGCGCGGCGTAAACGGCGTGAGCCGCACGGAGCTTGATAGCCTGGCGTCAATCGGATCCGGACTCTTCAAGTCTACCGACGGCGGTGCATCCTGGAAATCGCTTCAAGGAACCGGCCTTCCGGCCGGCCAGTCCGGCTTCGAGATTGCTGTCGCCTCCGGGACGCACGGACAACGTGTGTACGTCGAGGCCCGCGGCGCCGGTCGCGATGCCGGCGGGATTTATCGTTCGG
>JBDTAZ010000004.1:0-22269 GCA_039924325.1 Gemmatimonadaceae bacterium | reverse complement strand
CCACGATAGGCACTTCGATTCAGGAAGGGCTCATCACACGAGGCTGGGCTGATCCGCAGAATTACAGATCGCTCACCCACGGCGGAAATTACGATTCTGAAATACCGGGCGAGAAGCTTGTTCCGGGGAAGTTCTACAACATGACATTCGATATCGAACCCGACGACGAGATCATTCCGGCTGGCAAACGAATCGGCGTCATGATCATGTCCAGCGATCGCGAGTTTACGCTTTGGCCAAAACCCGGGACGGAGTTGACGGTTGATCTGAGCGGAAGTTCGTTCACGTTGCCAATCGTCGGTGGTGCCGCCGCACTCAAAAGCGCTGGCGCGATCAAGTAGCGCAGTACTTTACTGCCGACAGTGCAAACGGCCATCCAATCGGATGGCCGTTTGCACTGTCGGCCCACGAGGAGTAATCCACGGTGAAGCGACCAGGCCTGACGTACGAGACCGTTCGCGAGATGGCGCAGCGGTTGCCGGAAACCGTAGACGGGACGTCCTACGGGACGGCGGCACTCAAGGTCCGTGGAAAGATGTTCGTGCGTCTGAAGGAAGATGGCACGACGATCGTGCTGCGCACCGACTCATTCGAACGCGAGCACCTGCTTCGGACGGCACCGAACACGTTCTTCGTCACCGATCACTATCGTGACTATCCCTGGGTCCTCGCGCGGCTGGCAAGCGCTGACGTTGCGCAACTACAGCAACTGATCGAGGATGCGTGGCGGCGCGTGGCACCAAAGGGCTTGATCAAACTGCTTGACGCCACGAAAAAATCCTAACGATCTCCAGCGGCTACTTAGGGAAGATTGCCGGAAATACAACATCCGTTGTGAAGATGCACCTGTCGTTGTGGCCACACTCCGGAACAATTATCGCGTTGTGTTTGGCGCCGAGCACGCCGTTGACATACTTGAAAAAAGCCTCGCCGCGAGCACGACGCGTTGGACCCTGCGCCATTGCGCTTGGAGATGAATCGAATCCGCCGAGCGGTAGCACGTCGACCTGTCCCAACAGATAAGTCGTAGGACGTTCGATGAGCTGCCGCTTCAACTGGGCGTCTGTCATCTGTGCTGTGTATCCGGTACGAACTTGAAGCCCGGCGGGCCAGTGGTTGTACCGCGGAACCTTGGTGGAATCAAACGGACCGTATGTGAAGTTGCTATTAACCTTTTCACCGTCGGGCCCGAGCGCCTCCTTATCGGCCGTAGCCGGATCGGCGTTACCAACCGGCAATGGCCTGACCGCTGTCGGCCACGCGTAACTGGACGGGTTGGCGACGACATACGTGATCGTCACACCGGCGACGGTACCATCCACCTTGTTGGCCATCTCATAGCGCGTCGCAAACTGTCCGCCGGCAGAGTGACCGGTCACGACGATATGCGTGAGGTTGGGGAACAGCTTCTTGTCGGCGAGTTTGCGGACGAGATCATCAACAAAATCGAACGCCGATATGGTCGGGTTCGTTGGCGACATTCCGCCAGATCTCCACGTGTCACCGCGCTCCGGCCAGATCACTTCGTTCTTCTCAGCCGTGTCGCGACCGGCGGTAAAGCGAGGTGCGATTATTACCGTGTTGTCGAGCGCGCCAGCGAGAAACCCCGCAGCTGTGGCAGTCTCGAAGTAGTGATCTGCGTTTCGACCAGCACCGTGAACCATTATGAGGGCACGCGTCATTGCGGGGTTGCGCTTATCCAGCGAGAACGTGGAGTAGACCATCGACCGAGCCGGTCCGGTTCCGTAGGTTATCCACTGTTCACACGCCTTCGTCGCGGTCGTACAGGCATTGTTGACGGATTGAGCATTGCCCATGAGCGGAACAAGTGAAACGAGCGCGCTCGCTGTCAGGAAAAGTGAAGGACGCATCTATGAACAGCCTGGCTTGGAGGGTCATGGTACGGGAAGTCTGTATGCCGCGCTAGTCAGCCCTTCCCCGTGCTCCCGCGACCAATAGAGTATAGATTGGAGCTATATGAGCCGCAAGAACGCCGAGGCCAAGCAGCGCTGCGAGTTGGTGACGGATCCTGCAAAACGAACTGCGGCAGACCGCCTCACGGCATCTATCAAGGATGCGTTTCCGCCAGGACTCTCTCAGCCGGCACTCCGCGCACTGGCCTCAGCGGGTTACTCGCACCTCGATCAGCTCGCGACAGTTGACGAGGATGATCTTGCCGCACTTCACGGTATGGGGCCTAAAGCAATTCAGATTATCCGCGTGGCGCTGAAGAGGCGTGGCCGAAATCTTCGCGGCCCGTCGCCAGCTTGATTCCCAGACTGGGATACTGGAGCGAAATAGCCGAGCTCGCGCGTCACGCGCCGACCCCGCATAATACGCAGCCGTTCCGCATTAGACCGCGAGATACGCATACTGCCGATGTAATCATGCTACGAGAGCGCCTACTTCCACGGGAAGATCACGGCAATCTGTACATGGTAAGCGCCTTCGGAATACTTGCAGTTACCATGCGCCTTGCTGCGCGCCAGTTGGGGCTTGAGCTTGCCGTTTCACAGGACCTCGCGATTGATCCGGCGACACTACATACATCTGGCGAGCGCATCGTGGTTGGCACTGCGGTTGTCACCGGCACGTGCACTGCCCTCCCCCCCTCAGACATACTGACGGTGCGGCGCACTTCTCGTGTGCCGTACCACGATCGTTTGGTTAAGGCCTCCACTATCCATGCGTTCAGCAGTGAAGCGACTGCCGGTGGCCATCGGTTTTTATCGTACGATGAGCCGAGTGTCGTCAACCGGATATTACGGCTGAACGCGGACGCAATTGTCGATAACCTGCACTTTGAGGAGGAGCGCAGAGAAATCAGTCACTGGTACCGGACCGGTGCAACACCTGAGTTTGGCGACGGTTTGTGGCAGGAGCCAATGAACCAGCCGGCCTGGGAGATACGATCGGCATTCGCCTTCCCGCATTTGTTCCATCTACCCGTGTTCCGACAGTTTGCCGTACACCGCTATCTTCGCACGCAGCGCGGCACACGCCATATTGGACTTCTGTGCGGACCATTTCGTCGTCCAGCCGAACTTTACTCTGCGGGCGAGGCGTTGATGAACCTCTGGCTCGAAATGGCGCGCGCTGGGGTATACATGCAGCCGATGGGCTCGATGCTAACAAATCCGAGCTATGCGGCGCAGATCGCGCACACGTTTGACGTGGATGATTGCTGGCTCGTGTTTCGATTCGGATACGGAGATCCACCACCACAGGCTCCTCGACTCCAATCCATTCTGATCAATGAATAAAGTTGTTGATCCTGTTCTTGGGCGCGTGCTGAGTGAAGCCGGCCGCGTTGCGCTGTCATCCTGGGGAACGTATCGCATGCTGTTCCTACCGATGTTCGACGCATCCAAACGCGACTGGATAAGCCGGAAGCGAGCAAGCGCGGCGTTCTACAACGCTCGCCGCAGGGTACCTGCATACGCTGAGTTCCTGCGCGAGATGGGCGCCGATGATCCGGACTCCTGGGACGATGTTCCATTCATGGACAAGACCAATTACGTCAAGCGGTGGT
The DNA here is from genome assembly GCA_039924325.1 of Gemmatimonadaceae bacterium. GTDB lineage: Bacteria > Gemmatimonadota > Gemmatimonadetes > Gemmatimonadales > Gemmatimonadaceae > Fen-1247. Next base: position 18,737 of record JBDTAZ010000004.1, on the reverse strand, counting down.
CCATCGAAGCTCGCTGCCAGGGCGGGCGGTTGCCGACGCGTGGCGCCGTCCTTGACGAATCGTCGGGGTCAAGCGGTACCGCGAGCAACTGGGTACGCGGCGCAACCGAACGCGACGCCGGCCGACGGCTCATCCAGTACAGTACACGCAGCACCTTTGGCGACGAGAGTTTTATTCTCATTAATGCGTTCGCGCTCGGACCCTGGGCGACGGGGATGAATGTATCGATGTCGCTCGTGGACCGCTGCGTCCTCAAATCCACCGGGCCGGATGTAGGCAAGATCGTCGCAACGCTCGAACTGCTTGGCCCGAAGTACAAGTACGTCGTCGCGGGCTATCCGCCGTTCCTCAAGACACTAGTCGACACCGCGACTATCGATTGGTCCGAATTTCATGTGTCGGCGGTGGTCGGCGGTGAGGGTATGTCGGAATCACTGCGGACCGCGCTGAATAGATGTTTTCGGACTACCGTGTCGAGCTTCGGCGCTTCGGACCTCGAAATCAACATCGGCTTTGAGACCCCCTTCGCCGTTGCATTACGGCAGGCCGCCGAACAGAATCAGTCTCTGGCGAACGATCTCTACGGTCACGAAGCGTTACCGATGATATTCCAGTTCGACCCGCTGAACTATCTGATAGAAAGCGATGTCGATCGTAATTTGCTCTTTACCATCAATCGATTGCAGAATGTGTCGCCGCGCATTCGATACAATCTCCACGATCGTGGAATAGTACGACGCACATCGGATGTGTTGGCGATACTTCGGGATCACGACATCAAGCTCAGCCCGAATGCGCCGCGAATCGACCTGCCGCTGTTGCTGCACTGGGGAAGGCAGGATAGCGCAGTAGGATTTTACGGCTGCAAGATTACGCCGGAGGATCTGCAGCATGTCCTGATGCGTCGCCCCGAGCTTGGTGGGCAGGTCGCCAACTTTGCATTACATCCGTACGAAGATTCCGCAGCCAACAAGCGACTCGAGTTATGGATCGAACTGGTTGAAGGCGCATCCGTCCCAGAAAATATGGACGGTAGCGCGCCATCCTGGGATGCGCAGGTGTGGCCCGAACTTTCCGCGGTGAATCAGGATTTCCGCGAGTCCATTAGAATGGTTCCGAGAGAGTTTCATCCATCCGTCAAATTGTTTACGTTTGGTGCGAGCCCAATTTCGGGGCAGGACGCGCGAATCAAGAAGCAGTACATAGTATGACCAACTTGACTTGACGCGCCGAAGGCATCTCTCGGCAAAATGAGACTCTGGTCCCTGCACCCCCGATATCTCGACACACGTGGCCTTGTTGCACTGTGGCGCGAGGCCCTCCTTGCGCAGGCCGTACTCGCGGGCCGAACGCGAGGTTACACGCAGCACCCGCAATTGCAGCGATTTGCGGAATCTCCTGCGCCAGCTGAATACATCGGCGCCTATCTTCGCGCGGTCCACCGCGAATCGGTGCGCCGAGGATTCCAGTTTGACGGATCCAAGATCGATTGCGATGAAAGCTTCGCCCCGCTAACAGTGACGCGCGGCCAACTGGACTACGAGTGGACTCACCTCCGTCAGAAGCTTGCAATCCGTTCGCCGGACACCCTGGACCATCTGGCGAATGTAAAGCTCGCCCGCCCGCACCCCCTGTTCCGCGTTGTCCGGGGCGACATTGCCCACTGGGAACGGCTCGGGAAAGCGTAAGGATCCGAACCACAACCTTGGCAAATCTCCGGCGCGGAGTTTGCCAACCACACCAACATGACAATTACGCGCGCTGGGTCCATCAAGGGTTTCGTAAGCTGGCTTATCGTGACGTTTATTGCTGCCGCGGTTGGCGGGATTGCGTCCGTCAATTCTCCAGCGTTCTATCTGCAACTCTCCAAACCGACGTGGGCACCCCCGGCCTCGCTCTTCGGGCCTGTGTGGACCGTGCTCTACCTCCTGATGGCTATCGCCGCGTGGATGGTCTGGAAGGAACGCGCCAGCCTCACAAACACTCGCGTTCCCCTGACACTATATGTCGTTCAGCTCGTTCTCAATAGCCTCTGGACGTGGTTGTTCTTCGCCTGGAAGCAGGGCGCGCTAGCGTGTGCCGACATCGTGGTCCTGTGGATACTTCTTCTGGCTACGATCATCGGCTTCTGGCGAGTTCGGCCGCTGGCTGGTGCGCTGATGGTGCCCTACATCGCGTGGGTCAGCTTCGCTACCGCGCTCTCCTTCGCAGTTTGGCAACTCAACCCAGGGCTGTTATAGCAGACGCTTGCCGCAGTATCTTCTGCACCATGACTCAGCTAGTGCAGAGCAGGCACATATCCGCGAACACCTTTCCATCAGATGTCACACCTGGACTGATGCGATGGCTCATCGCGGCTGGCGCTGATGAGTTCACGCTGATCGTCATGGGGATCCACGGTGAGATTGCCGCACACGCGGACGCGTTCGAAGACGCGATCGAACCGTTTGTGATTGGGCTCGAGCGTCGCAGAGTACTTGTGGATGCCGACGGCCAGGGATCATCGCGCGAGATTCGCCTCTTTGCTTTCAACGACGCAAGCCTTGAGGCGCTGCTTCCATTCATCCCCGGCGGCCTGTTCCACAATTTGGCCAGCCCAGATGGGTGGCTGGAAGATTTCGCCTGCTATCGCGGCGGTGAATTAATGCTTGGCGTCGTCACGCATCTACAGGAAGGAACCATGCGACTGACTGCGACAGAGCACGCGGAAGTCGCACAGCTGGGTGTTTCATCAACGGAGTCTGAAGAATGGGTCGGATACTGAACGTGCCCCATGTTGCAACGCCGGCAACGCTCGATGATATTCGCAAGACGTTGCGTGCAGCCGGTAATCCGGACGATGCAGTGCATCTTCTGCGCTTCTTCAAGACGGGGCCCGGTGAGTACGGTGAAGGCGATCGCTTCCTCGGGATTCGCGTACCAGCGGTGCGTGAGATCGTACGTGAGTTTGCGCAATTGTCGCATGATGATACGTTGCTCCTCCTGCAATCCTCATGGCACGAAGAGCGACTGACTGCTCTGCTGCTGCTGGATCAGGCACACGCAAGCGGTGATGCCGCGCTACGAAAGAAGATCTTCGACGCCTATCTGGCTAACACGCAGTTCATCAATAACTGGGATCTGGTCGATGCGTCCGCGGGACCGATTGCCGGCCCGCATCTCAACCACACCAAACCGCGCACGCTTTCTCGCCTCGCACATTCGCCAATGCTTTGGGAGAGGCGCATCGCGATCGTCTCCACATTTTACCACATCAAGCAAAACGAGTTCGACGCGACACTTCTCGTGTCTGGCTGGCTGGTGAATGACACGCACGATCTCATCCACAAGGCAGTCGGATGGATGTTGCGTGAGGTTGGAAAACGCGATGCGTCTGTCGAAGAAGCTTTTCTGCTCCGGCACTATCAGATCATGCCGCGGACTATGCTGCGTTATGCGATCGAACGATTTCCGGAGAAACGACGCAACGCGTATCCGGCTGGCGTGCTGTAATCGCGATCCATGCTGTCGGCCCCAATTCGTCATTCCCGCGAAAGCGGGAATCCATTGTCAGTCGTAGCCAAAGAGAACATGGATCCTCGCTTTCGCGAGGATGACGGTCGTGTGGTCATCCCGCCGAAGGGCGGGATCCATTCTCCGTCGCACCGCCAAGCGGCAATTCCAGCATCAGCCTCGATATATTCGGGTCGCTCGTGTAGTACATCCGTATCCTGTCCAGCACCACCGGCTCCTTGATCTGAACGGAGAGCAGATAGTCGAGCGCTTCGCGAGTTAGGGTCTTGTAAAGATTCAGCGTCACATGTGGCGAGAATGCGAATCTGGGGCGCGCGAAGTGTAGTCCGCTGGCGCCAATTCGATCATGCAGAACCCGGATCGGCCCGCGCGCCGAGACGGGGAGCACAACGATCTCGGTCGCCGGAAACCGCTCGGCGCGGCCCAGCACCAGCTCAATCGGCGCAGTGGAGCTCGTAATCGGCTCCAGCCGGTCTCGCATTTCATCGACAGATGTGTCTGCGGCCATCGGGCCTAGCCCGGATGATCCTGCTACGGTTATGTGCGGCCGATGCGACCGCGCCATCTTGGGGTCAAATCGCTCGGCGATGGCGTGAATCTCGTCGGCGATCGGCCCCGAGAGCTCGCCGAGTATGAAGATGCCCGCCGGAGTAGCCACGCGAGGAAGATACTATCTTATGCGAATGCTCAATATCGACCTCACGGGCAAGCGTGCCCTCGTTGCGGGCGTGGCCGACGATGGTGGGTTCGGCTTCGCGATCGCCAAGTGCCTGGCCGAAGCCGGCGCGTCAGTCTGCGTCGGGACTTGGCCGCCGGCCCTCAACATCTTCATGAACCTCCTCGAGCGCGGCAAGATGGCCGACTCGCTGAAGATGAGCGACGGTTCGACTTTCAGCTTCGAGCGGATCTACCCGCTCGACGCCGCCTACGACACGCTCGCCGACGCGCCGGAAGATGTCCGAAGCAACAAGCGCTACAAGGAAACCGGCGACTTCTCCATTGAGGGTATGGCCGCGCGCCTCGTCGCGGATTTCGGCGACAAGCCACTCGATATCGTTATCCATTCGCTGGCGAACGGACCAGAGGTCAAGAAGCAGTTGATCGATACAAGCCGCAGTGGTTACCTCACAGCCGTTGGCGTGAGCGCATACTCGATGATCGGCCTTACAGCCAAACTGGCGCCTTTAATGCGCGATAATGGCTCGTTCCTGTCGCTAACTTACATGGCTTCGGAGCGTGCGATCCCGGGGTACGGTGGCGGGATGTCATCGGCAAAAGCGGCGCTCGAGAGCGACACGCGAGTCCTGGCCTATGAAATCGGACGCCGCTACGGACATAGAGTCAACACGATTTCGGCTGGTCCGTACGCATCCCGGGCGGCAAGTGCCATCGGGATCATCGAGCGGATGGTGGCCTATTGCGAGCAGAATTCGCCGCTTGCGCAGCGCCTCGAGGCCGAAGAAGTCGGGACGGTAGCTGCATTCCTCTCGTCGCCATTGGCGAGCGGAATTACCGGCAGCACGGTTTATGTGGACAAGGGATATCACGCCATGGGGATGGCGGTGACTGCACTTGAGTAGTTCTTGAGTAGTTGCAGCTAGCGATGCAATCCCGATTTCGCAGAAGTGACTGCCTGCGGCTGTTGAAGCGATCCGGCTGGTTGCTGGTCCCGCTGCTCGCCTTCGCGTGCATGCCGTCACCGAATCTGGCTCCGGTACCCCTGCCGAGCGGCGGGGAACCGGACACGAGCAGCCATCCGCATTCCCCGGTCAAGCCTTATTCGGAGGTCATACCGAAAACAGCGAAGACACGCGTGGGGCTGTTCACGACCCACCGAGTCGGCGACACTCTCTACTTCGAGATTCCCGCGAAGGAGCTCAACCGAGACATGCTCCTGGTAGGTCGGTTCGCGCGCACCGCGGCAATCGACGCCAACAATCCATTCGGCGCCTACGGCGGTGACGAGTTCGGCGAGCGGACGCTTCGATGGGAGCGGTCGGGCAATCGCATAATCCTGCGGTCGCCGTCGTTCGCGATCATGGCCGACTCGGCGCTTCCCATATACCGCGCGGTTCAGTCGGGCAGCTATGCACCGATCGTCGCAATCTTCGACGTCACCGCGTACGGTCCCGACAGCGCTGCGGTGATCGACGTCACTCGGCTCTACACGACAGACGTGCCGGAATTCACCGCGATCCACGGCCCGCTCGACGAGAAGCGTTCCTATGTAGAGAGCGCGGCCGCATTTCCCGATAACGTCGAGATCGAAGCGACACAGACCGGTACGCCGCAGCCTGTGGGCGACGGCGGAATACCGAGCCCGGACCGGCCAAGCGCGATCAGTGTGCTGGCGCATTGGAGTATGGTTCGACTTCCAGAAATCCCGATGCGGCCGCGGCTGGGAGACGATCGTGTCGGATTCCTGAGTGTGACACGCACCGACTTCGGCGCCGACGATTTTCGGTCGGTCGAACGTGAATACATCAATCGCTGGCGTCTCGTGAAGAAGGATCCGAGCGCTGCGGTTTCAGACCCGGTCACGCCGATCGTGTATTACATCGACCCGGCGACACCGGAACAGTGGAAGCCATGGATCAGAAAGGCCGTGCTCGACTGGCAACCAGCGTTTACGGCGGCTGGTTTCAGCAAGGCGATCATTCCGATGGACGCGCCGACGGATGATCCGGACTGGTCGCCGGATGATGTACGACACACTGTGATTCGGTGGCTTCCGTCTACTGTCGAGAACGCGGTTGGGCCGCATGTCGCGGATCCCCGGACGGGAGAGATCCTGAACGGATCGATCAAGGTTTACAACAACGTGCTCAATCTCACGCGCGACTGGTACTTCACACAGGTTGCGCCGCTGGATACCCGGGCTCAGCAGTGGCCGATGCCGGACTCGCTGATGGGTCGCACGCTCGAGTTTGTGATCGCGCACGAAATCGGCCACACGATCGGATTGAAGCACAATTTCAAGGCGAGCTCGATGTATCCCGCGGACTCGGTGCGGTCGCGGACCTGGGTTCACACCATGGGGCATACTCCGAGCATCATGGATTATGCGCGCTTTAATTATGTTGCGCAGCCGAGTGATTCGATCGATGTAAACGATCTTGTTCCGCGCGTTGGGCCGTACGACAAGTTCGCGATAATGTGGGGTTACACTCCACTGCCGAACGCGACCAGCACGGACGCGGAGCGACCGTCTCTCGATTCGATCGCACGCATGCAGGACAGCGTTCCGTGGTATCGTTTCGGTGATCTTACCGAAACCCGCGCCGACGATCCGGATCCGGGTGATGAGGCCGAGGCCGTTGGTGACGCGGATGCTGTAAAGTCGACGGGATACGGATTGAAAAACATCGAGCGAATCATGCCGATGTTGTTACACGTCACTCAGAAACCAGGCGAGGATAATTCGGATCTCGCGGAGATCTACGACCGACTCGTATCGCAGTGGTCCGATGAGATGGGACATGTTGCGAGTATTGTTGGAGGTGCGACTGCACGCACCAAATATGGCGGTCAACCAGGTGCTGTTTTCACACCAGTATCGCGTGATCGACAGGTGGCAGCCGTGCAGTTCCTCAACGAGCACGTGTTCCGCACGCCGACGTTCTTCCTTGATAATGCCGTCACGAGCCGCATCGAGGCAAATGGCTCGTTGTCGCGAATCAACAATGCCCAGGCCCACGTCCTCCGTACCCTTCTCGAAGATCCGCGGCTCCGCCGGATGATCGAAACGTCCGCGCGCGGGGGTGTTACATATTCAGTCGCAGATTTGATATCCGATCTGCATCACGGAATCTGGTCGGAACTGCGCGACCGGAGCGTGACTATTGATACGTATCGTCGCAGTATCCAGCGCGCGTATCTGGATCAGCTTGGCGCGAAGATCAACGGTACGCGGAGCGATGGCTTCAGCATCATCCTGCTGCCCTCGCGCGGGCCGAATCCCCGTCGCGAGTTGCCGGCACCGGGTCCCGCCACAATGGTGGACGCAAAGGCAGGGATGCGCGCTGACCTGGTTGCTCTGGAGCGCGAGGTTGTGTCATCAATACCGAAGGCAGGTGACGCTGCGACGCGCGCGCATCTGGAAGACTGTCGCGTGACGATCGATCGGATCCTGGACCCGAACAAGTAGCAGGGGCTTCACCGGGTCGCGAACGCGCCATGGGTGGTGATCATCCGGCGACGCTCGTGGTGTTGCTAAGGCTTCCGAGTTGTGTCGGGCGACGCCTTGCCCAAATGTGCGAGTCGCCCCGCTTCCAGGATGGGCAGGCTCGCCTCCGTTGGTATGTAGATGATCTGATCTTTAGTGTCTTTCAGATTGTCCAGATACAGCCATGTCAGGTATTCCGGATTGCCCTTTAGCGATTGGCCGATGATTGCATTCGATTCTGCGATGCCATGCGCGCGAACTGTGTCGGCCTTCGCAAGTTCGATAGCCGCCTCGAACTTGGCGTGCGCTTCCGTAACGCTGATCGTTCGATTACTTGTCGCGCGGGCAAGCTCAGCTTCTCCGGTTTTCCTCTGCTCGTAAACCGCATACTGTGGACATCCGATTGCAAACGCCGCGACTATCGCGCCCAGCACTCCGAGTCCACCGCATCCCAAAAATGCAACTTCGGTTCTTTGGCTCATATCCCTTCTCCGGTTAAGTGGTTGCCATACAGTTCGGCAAGGTTGCCGATAGGAGACTGCGATCTCACATTCTATCTTCCGGCACGCCTTGGCGTCGGCTCTCGAGCATCTCCGCAGCCGTTCGAGTGAGCTGGTCGGTGTTCGTCACCTTCACCGGGACGCGCTTGAGCTTCACACTCTCCAACTTCCCGAGTGCAGCTAGCTGCGCGGATTCCTGAGTCTCCTGTAATGACGGCGTGGATTCCCGCCATCGCGGGAATGACGAAGCGTCGGCGCTATCCCATCGGTCATCCTCGCGAAAGCGAGGATCCATGTTCGACCTGCTATGACGGGAAGTCCCCCGTCTACGAGTCCTTGTCGCGACGTATGGGTACTTTCTTTCCCTTGATGTGCGTTGCGCGCAGCGTGTTCACGATATCGTCTGCAATTTCTTCCGGCACTTCGACCAGTGTGTGTCGATCGAAGATCTCGATTGCGCCGACAGAGTCAGCGTCGATCTGAAGCTCGTTGGCGATAGCGCCGACGATATCGCCCGGACGGATCTTGGCCTTGCGTCCCGCACCGATGTAAATCTTCGCGACTTCCCATTTCGGTTTGTGCTTGGCGCCAGCTACGGTGCGTGGCGGCTTCCCTTCCCGCTTGGGACGGTCAACCGGAATGGACGGACGCTGAACGGGAATCTCTTCTTCGGTTTCCTGTCTGTCGTTGCCACTCGCTTCGTGCGCCATCTTTACCGCCGCAGCCGCTACGTCCATCACGTTGTGATCGCCATCGGCGAGTGATTCCACAACGCCACGGAATTCGTCGAGATCGCCACCAATGAGTATTTCCTGCAGCGTTGCGCGCGTAAGCTCGACGCGTCTGCGACGCATGTCGGCAACAGTCGGAACCGTTGCGATCTCGATCTTCTGCTTGGTGATGTTCTCGATGTTGCGCAGAAATCGGTGTTCGCGCGGCTCGGCTAGGGTGATCGCGATACCTTCGCGACCCGCTCTGCCGGTACGCCCGATGCGATGTACGTACGCGTCGGGTGACGTGGGAACATCGTAGTTGAACACGTGCGACAGGTGTCCAATGTCCAGTCCACGCGCGGCGACATCCGTGGCGACCAGGAGGTCGGCGGTGTTCGCGCGAAACTTTTTCATGACCCTGTCACGCTGTTCCTGCGACATTCCGCCGTGCAACGCTTCTGCGCGATGTCCGTGCGCGTTCAGCGTTTCAGTGAGTTGATCGACTTCGTTGCGCGTACGGCAGAATACGAGCGCTGACTTGGGGCTTTCCGTGTCGAGAACCCGCCCAAGCGTTGCCATCTTATGAACGCGTTGCACGATGTAGGCGATCTGGCGAACCTTTGGTACGGACCCGGCCTTTGTCTTGTCGCGAGCAATCGTGACGCGTACGGGATTCTTGAGATGCTTGTTCGCAATTGCCGCGATACGAGGCGCGATCGTCGCTGAGAATAGTGCAGTCTGCCTATCCGCCGGAGTTTCGCTGAGAATGGCTTCGAGATCTTCCGCGAATCCCATGTCTAGCATCTCGTCGGCTTCATCCAGGATTACGGTGCGCACCGAGCTGAGCAGCAGCGACTTGCGACGTATGTGATCCAGCGCGCGCCCTGGTGTCGCGACAACGATATCAACACCGCGCTTGAGCGCCTTGAGTTGCTGAGCCATCGCCGCGCCGCCGTAAACCGGTAGCACTGTTACGCCCATTGCCTTTCCGTACTTGTGGATCGCCTCGGCGACCTGCATCGCCAGCTCGCGGGTTGGGGCAAGGATCAGTGCTGCGGGCCCGTTTCCCTTGCCACGGTGTGCGTCGTGCAGATGCTGGAGAATCGGAAGCGAGAAGGCCGCGGTCTTTCCGGTCCCTGTCGCCGCCTGACCGAGCACATCGCGCCCCGAGATGAGAGCGGGAATGGTTTCCGTCTGAATCGGCGTTGGCTCTTCGTAACCGAGGGCAGTGAGCGCATCGAGAATCGACGGATCGAGACCTAGACTCGCGAATCCCGAAGGCGAATCGTCGTGTTCGGTAGAGTGGGCTGGCAGGTTTTCGGAGGGATCGGTAGCGCGTTTGGGCATCTTTCAATCTACACCTGCCTGTTGACTGTATCGCCCACGAGGATATTCTCTACCGACATGCACCCATCTGACGCACTCGCCTATTGGCTCCTGCAAGCATCCGCATCGCTGTTCCTGGCGATCCTGTTTCTGCAATCCGGGATCGACAAGATTGTGGATCATCGTGGCAACCTCGAATATCACACCAGCCACTTCGCCGGGACGCCTCTCGCTCGAACAGTCCCGCTGATGCTGATCGTGCTCACGATCCTGGAGACGCTGGCTGGATTGCTGAGCGGGATCGGGTGCCTGTTCATCGTGTTCAGGCACGACCCAACCGTCGCGTTCTGCGGGGCGGTGCTATCTGGTGCAGCTCTTTGTGCCCTGTTTTTTGGCCAGAGGATCGGCAAGGACTACGTCGGGGCCGCGGTGCTGGTTCCGTACTTCCTGCTCGCCCTGGCAGCCATTTGGCTGACAGGGGTTACGCATTTAGTAGCGATCTGATACTAGAATATGATCCGTCTGGCTGTTGTCACCGCCCTGGTTGCGTCGCTGGTTTCCCCGGCGAAGCCAGCCGGCTCTGCGTCACCATCCCTTCTCGCCGCGCAGGCAGCTGACAGCACCAACAAGACCGTTGTCGTAATGCTCGGCACTGGCATGCCGAGGCCTGATCCTGACGCATCCGGACCAGCGACCGCCGTGCTGGTCGGCACCCGCGTGTTTCTGTTCGATGCGGGTCCCGGGGTTATGCGTCGAATGTCTGCCGCGAAACTGCCGATCAATGGCGTGACTGCGCTGTTCATCACGCACCTTCACACCGACCATACACTCGGCCTCCCGGATCTGATTTTCACTTCGTGGGTGATGGGTCGGCGACAGCCGCTCCAGGCGTACGGTCCGCACGGATTGAAAGCGATGACGGCCGACATCATTGCCGCGTGGTCGCAGGACGAGGACATTCGCACAAATGGACTCGAACACGAGACACCGAATGGATACGCTGTAAACGTGCACGAAATAGCACCCGGTGTTGTGTACGACAGTGGCGGAGTCCGTATAACCGCGATTCCCGTGCTACATGGTGACTGGAAGGAATCTTATGGATATCGGATCGACACACCGGCGCGATCCGTTGTCATATCGGGCGACACGCGCCCGTCCGATGCGCTTATCGCTGCGTCGCACAACGTTGACGTGCTGGTGCACGAGGTTTATTCGGCCGCCAAACTCGCACCGGAGACGCGGCCCGGCGGAGACGACTGGCCGAAATACATGCACCAGTTTCATACCTCTGATGTCGAGCTTGGAAAGATTGCGGCGATCGACAAGCCGAAGCTTCTGGTTCTCACGCACATCATCAGAATGGGTGCGACGGACGAGGATCTGGTGCGCGGTGTACGCGAGGGTGGGTTTACCGGACGCGTGGTTGTTGGTCGGGACCTCGCGCGCTACTGACGTACCTATCCGACGTCAGTAACGCGCGATAGCACTTAGCGACCGATCCAGTACGCGAACTTCACGAGAAATACATTCGTTGGCTGAGCGCGGAAGATCGCGCCCGCATCGCGCCCGAATGAAAAGTCGCCGATCTGTTCGTATCCATCGCGCTGCTGTTGCCAGACCGCGTAGATCGTGGAGCCGGGTCGGTACTCCCAGCGAAGCACTGCATCACCGTGCAAACTGCGGATATTGAAATTTGGATCGCCGATCCCGAACGACGGAGCCGCTCCGCTCCCATCGGGATCTATCGTATATCCAGATGCGTCGCGCGTAATCGTCCCGATGTCCTGGCCATATGTGTCGAATGAGTAAGTACGGGGCGCGCGCAGTTGCTTGAACGATGAATATTTACCACTCGACACAAACGGCTGTGCATACAGCTGCAACGTGAGCTCCGGGGTAAACGTCCAGTCGAGGCGCGTTTCCATCGCAAGCGTGGTCTGGCTCAGGTTGGCAAATACGTAACGAGTGCCGTATGTGGCAGTGGCAAGCGAGTCCCCAAAACCGCCGACATACTGACCCGTCGAGTGCTGCACATCAAGACTCGGTCCCAGACTGACATGGATGAACGATGTCGGGCGCATGTCGACACTCACCGCGGTGCTCCTGTCGGTCGCTCCCGACGCATCGCCCGAAAGGCTCAGAGACGGAGTCACGGTTACAAGCCTGCGCGGGTCGGAGTTGACACCGAGGTTCACCGACCACGATCGCGGCACCCGTGTCAGCGGGCCGCCTCTCGTGAGGCGGTTATCGTAGTACGCCGGATTATCGGTGGCAAAGACGCTGAAGCCCCAGAGGTTCTGGAAACTTCCGCCGGAGTTGATGAAAGGTGATTGAAAGATCGACGTGCCATTGTACGACCATGCACTAGTAGTTCCAAAGCCGAGGTACTTGGAGCGGAACAGTCTGTCCGCCTCGGATGTCTGATAGCCAAAGCCGGTCGATGCACTTCTGTAATCCACTCTCGACTGGAATCCGATGTCGTTGATTTCGTATCCGGGCGAGACGTCCTTGAGTGCCACGGAGCCATACCATGTACCGCGCTTGGCGAGCGCGAGTTCACTCATGTGACCGGACAATGATGTGAGCGTCGAATCGAACTTGAGGTATGATGCGTCAGGTTGCTGATAGTAACGCGCGCTGCTGCGTTGTGTCGCCGCGATTGCACTCGTGGAGCCGGTGACCTGACTTCCTGAGACCATTCCGCTGAAAACCCAGGACCTTGCGGACCACGCGTGTTCAAAATCGAGGCCACCCATCGTAGCGCGGCCGCGAAGATTCGCCGCGAGCGAACTGTCACCCAACGCGCGATCCACACTGGTCAACATCGCACCGACAACGGTATTCCCAGCGCGAAAATCGTGGCTTAGTCTGCCGACAAGATAGTTGGTGCGTGGCTCAACTGGCTGCGTGCTCCGAACTCCGGAAGTCGACACGACATTCGCGTCTTCCTGACTGGTCAAGGCGTCAAGCAGCCCTACGGTCCATCCCGCTGTCTTGCCAGTGATTTTTGCTGCGCCAAGAATCGTCGATTGCTGCGGCGCATCGACGTATGCGGTGTTCGGACCATACGCGCTTCCCTGCGGTGCGCGGCCAATACGTCGCGAATAGAAATATGTCTGCCCGTTGTAGTCGTTGTTGCGAGTCACGTTGCCGAATTCGAAGATGTCTGATCCTTCCAGGAAGAACGGCCGCTTCTCCGGGAAGAACGTCTCGAACGCACTGAGATTCACTACTGCCGGATCGACTTCCACCTGGCCAAAATCGGGATTTGCCGTTGCGGTGAGCGTCAGACCACGCGGCAGGCCGTACTTGACGTCGGCGCCGGCGGCTAGTTTTGTGTCGTTGGTTTTGAAGAACGGATTTGCTGCGTCGCCTGGGGCTCGCGTGAGACCAGCACTTACGTAAGGGAGAAGCTCAAGTCGTTGTGGCGACGGAATACCACTGATTCCTGTGAGTTGTCCGAAACTAGAAACAAAACCAGGGCTTTGCTGGGTCCACGGCGCCCAACTGTCGCGTTCATTTCGTCGCGCGATGTCGCGCATGATCTGAATGTCCCACACTCTTCCACCAACGGGCTCCGATGTCGAAAAGCGGAGTTGTGAAAACGGTATACGGTATTCTGCGACCCAGCCGAGTGAGTCGACACGAGTTGCGACATCCCACACAGCGTCCCAGTTTACATCTTCGTTGTTATCGTCGTACTCGAGCACGTCTTTCTTCACGCCGAGCGGGTTGACGGAGAATCGATAGGCTGTGCGATGGTCGAAGTACGTACCGACCATTACGTGCACCCAGTCGGAATAGATGCCTGTTGCGTCGCGACGCGCGAGCTGAGCAGCGATGAGCTTGGGTTGGGAATCGAACATGCGAACGCCGACATACAAAGCGTTGTTGTCATACAAAACGCGAACCTGGGTGCTATCCGGGGGGCGTTCCTTGGAATTGGGATAGCTTTCCATGAAGTTCGACGCAACGGGCGCCGAAACCCAGTCGGCTTCGTCCAGGATTCCGTCGATGCGGATTGCGCCTGTAGCTCGGACGGCTTTCATGCTTGATACGGCCCGTGCCGGGGCCGCTGCCTCTTGCACAGAAGCAGCCGACTGCGCGGAAATCGAGGGAGCGAGCAGAAGACAAGCGACTGCGGTGACAGGCCACGTCGGAGCGGTCATGAAATTGGATTAGCGTAACAGCATCGCTCGAGGGCCGCCCTCTCCTGAGTAGTGGACCTCGGCGCGTCAATAATTCTATTGGATGTCCGGACGGGCGAAATGGTTTAGTGCTGCGCCGGTGGCGGGGTAAGCACCATGGAGCCCTTCTCCGCGGCGATGCTCCAGCCAGGTTCAAGCGTAAGCGTCCAGCCTGTCCCGTGAATGGTCATCGGCGATGTCACAATTCCCGGTTGTAGCCGAGCAGTTCCCAGTGGCACTCGCAGCTCCGTCCACGTCGAGTTGACTAGTGCGCCGTCTGGTGCGGTGAGCGAAGTCCCGTCTGCACTCTTCCAAGCCAGGTTCGCCATCACGGTCCCGGCGGATCCCAGCGACGCCTGACCGCGCGGGTCGAAGCTGATGTTGAGGGAGTGCGGTCGTATCATGACGCCTGGTTCATTGAGGAACTTCGCGCGAAACTGAGCGAGCTGCTTTTGCCGCTTCGCCCAGCGCACATTTTCGTCCGCAACGATCTCCGCGGAGCCGTACAAACGTGACTGCGCCGTTGCAAGCGACGCGAGTTCAGTCTTCTGCATAGCGCTGAGTGTTGCAAGCAGTCCGGCGTTTATGACTTGCATGTCCGCAACGTGGTGCGACGCAATCGCGCCGGCTGTTATCGACTGAAGATCCAGCTTGGTCCCGAGCGATTTGCGCCACGTGCCGTCGGTATAGTCATCGAGCAACATCGCATATGCCGGGCCCGTGAAATATACGAATGCGCGGATTAGCGATGGGAATTGTGCTGGCGCCGAATCAATGGATGCCTCGAACTCAGCACGCGGTGACTCCGAAAGTTTCCAACCAGTGTATTCGGGAATTCCTTCTTTCACATCGAGCGCACGTTCCCGGTTAATTTCATCCGCGGACATGTTGGCATACCGCTCTGCTCTGAACAGCAGCGCATCACGGACTGCGTCATCACGACTCCCGCCGCTCGCGCGCAACGCTGTAGATAGCGCTTTCAGTTCGAGCCGAAGCCAACTTCGTCCAACCGGCTCGTCGAGTGCTGCAGAACCGGTTCCGGTTTCATTGTATGCGGGGGCCGGAAGTACCGATGGCTGCAGAACGTGCATCGCTTCGTGGATAAACAGCCGCTCGATCATAAGACTGTCACCGGGCGGCGTTGGAAGCAGAATCATCGCCCACGTACGCCCGCCCCATGCGACCGATGAATTCGACGGTGTCACAGTCGCTGGAAGTGGACCTTCCCACAGTCCGTCCAACTCAGTGTAGCCCGCATCCGTAGGTTTAGCGGAAAGCAGTATCGTTTTCCCATCAACTCCCAACCACGCGACAGAATCCAGTCGGGCGCCCCAGAGGTGCCCGTTGTCACGTTCGAGCGCTGCTCGTGCGCGAGCCACGTCGCCGCCGAATGCTTCCGTCGTAGCAACCGTTGGGCTACTGGTCTGCGCGTGCGCGTAACTGACGGCCGCAGGGATCATCGCGATCAGCGCCCATTTGCAAACTATCGCAGTCATCCTCATGCTATTTAGGACCGCGGCCCCCCTGGAATGGTTTACGACGGGCTCCTCAGACGGTCGCTGTACGTGGCTTCCAGACGCCGGTTTTCCAGATTGCCGCCATCGCAATACCGCGTGCGCACGCGGTGAGCACGATTACCCACCAGACTCCCACAATCCCGAAGCGCGCGGCAGCCCAGATCGCGAGCGGGACTCTGAGTGCAGTCAGCGATGTCGAAGTAAGCATCGGCGGGAGCGTCGTTCCTGCCCCGCCGAGCGCCGCTTCGAGCACAATTTCTGCACCGAGGAACATGTTGGACAGCGCGCTGATTCGAAGATATTCCGCGCCGATTAGCTGCGTCGTAGGATCAGTCGTGAACACCGCGGCGAAATCTGGCGCGATCGTCAGCTCGAGTATGCTCAGGATCACTGCTGGTATCATCACGTAGCCAACTGTAATCCATCCGCTCAGTTCGGCGCGCCGCGGTTCACCGGCCCCGAGGTTCTGCCCGACGATCGCGGCGACCGCCGCACCGAATCCAAGACTGATTGTGTACAGCCAGCTCTCCACACGATGACCGATCCCAAGTGCCGCCAGGGCAGCGGTTCCGAATGGTGCTATGCTGCGCGTCAGCACAATGTAGATGAGCGAGAAGACCACGCCCGTCATCGCGGTCGGGAGTCCAACACGCGTAATCGCCGCGATTGTCTTCGCGCGTATGCGTCCGAATTCCACCATCCGCCGCCTACGCAGAACAATGACTCCTATCCCAAACGCGAGTGTGCGCGTGATAGCGGTCGCGATTGCAGCTCCTTCGATTCCGAGTTTCGGAACCGGCCCGATCCCGAGTATCAGGATGGGATCCAGAATCATCGTCACCGCGATCGAGACGCCGAGTATCGCCAGCGGAGTGCGAGTGTCACCGCTTGCACGAAATCCTGCATCGACGGCGAAGAATCCGAAGAACAGCGGAGCGCCAATGAGATAGGTTCCGAGGTACCGACGTCCGAGCGCCGCGACTGTTGGGCCGACGTTCATCGCGGCATACATGTGATCCAGCGTCAGCAGTCCGGCGAACGCGACGAGTGATCCAAGCACGATCGAGTAAACCATGGCCTCGCCAACCACGCGGGCAGCTTCAGCCGGATTACGCTCGCCGTGCCGGCGCGCTGCAACCGCCGTGAGTCCAATGCTCACGAGCTCCGCGATCGAGATTATCAGCCATATCCAGAAGACACTCGCGGTCGCGGCCGCGAGAGCCACAGGTCCCAGATAGCGGCCTATCCAGAACATGTCCACGGTAAAGAACAGCGTCATCAACATCGTGGAGGCGACGGCGGGAAGGCCCAGCCGCAGGATTGTCCGCGAGAGTGGCTGGCTTACCAGCTGCGCGGCGTCCCACTCACCGGTTAGTGTGAACTGGGGGACGCCTTCTTCGTGCGATTCGAGGAGTATCGAGGGCTGATCGGGCACGGGCATTGCCCAATCTATTGGGGACAGGAGGAAGCGATGAAAAAGGATGATCCATACGGCGACGGCGGCGGGGCCCGCGTAGGCAAGCCCGAGACGCCTCAACGAGACAACAAGGGTAAGGGCAGCCTTGGAGCCGGAAAGGAAGCAACCGGGGGAATCGCGAAGGACGGGGATGGGAAGACGAACAAGGCCCACTCCGCTACCCCTGCGAATCTCGCCCCGAAATCCGATCGGGGCTGAAAACGCCGATGGGGGCGAAAGATCCGGACGGTTCTGACGAGCGGGCCGGATCGGGTAAATTTCACGAGATGCTTGTTCCGTCGGGAATTCACCACGTCACTGCGATCGCGAGCGATCCGCAGCGCAATATCGACTTCTATTCAGGAGTCCTCGGGCTTCGGCTCGTGAAGCGGACGGTGAATTTCGACGATCCCACGACGTATCACTTCTACTTTGGCGATGAGATCGGCCGCCCTGGTTCGCTCCTTACCTTCTTCCCCTGGCCCAACGCTCGGCGAGGACGGCAGGGCGCCGGTCAGGCAGCGGTGGTTTCGTTCGGAATAGTTCCCAGCTCGCTGGGATTCTGGCTCGAACGATTGCTAAAGCTGGGCGTCGAGTTCGAGCAACCTGTTACGCGATTTGACGGCGAGCGCGTCATTGCGTTGAAGGATCCGGATGGACTGCTGCTCGAGCTGGTCTCGCATCAACGTGTGGAGCAGCTCGAGCCCATCGTGGGGGACAGCGGTTCCGACGCTCAGGTGCCGGCGGCGCACGGAATTCGCGGTGTGTATTCCGTAACGTTGTGGCAGGACGGACATCAGCAGACCGCGGAACTTCTAACAGGATCACTCGGATTCAAGCCTGCACGTGAACAGGGGAGCATCTTTCGATACACATCGAACGATGGAAGTCCCGGTTCGATTGTCGATCTCAGAATCGTTCCGGGATTGTGGCCCGGAGTCAGCGGTGCCGGCACTGTGCATCACATTGCGTTCCGCGCAGACTCGCTCGCGACGCAGTCGCGCGTACGGGACGACCTGGAGATACTCGGATTCAATGCCACGCCGCCGCTCGACCGTGAGTATTTCATGTCGGTTTACTTTCGCGAGCCGGGCGGAGTTCTTTTCGAAATTGCCACGGATAGACCAGGATTCAGCATCGACGAGCCTGTCGAAACACTGGGCCGCGGTCTCATGTTACCACCGTGGCTCGAGCCGCGCCGGTTCGAGATTGAAGCGCTCCTTCCTAACGTACACCTCCCGTTGGACCTTCCTGGACCGAATGCGTGACATGCGTTCGAATTACAATCTTTGACCGAATAGAGTTTCGTTAAGATGACAGACAAGACACCGATAGAATTAGAGAACGCATGCATCGA
>JBDTAZ010000003.1:0-10151 GCA_039924325.1 Gemmatimonadaceae bacterium | reverse complement strand
CGTGGCGTAGGAGCGCTCAGCGGCACCGGCCGGTGTCACGAGCAGCGAAAGCGTATCAAGACTCTCCAATACCCTGAGCGGCTTCAGGTCAGCTTGACCAGGACCAACAAGCTCAGCTGTCTGTAGGACCTTGGCGTCCTGGGCCGCTAGGGGTAGCGCCGTCGATGCCGCAATCGCGACGCAGGCGCGTCATGGCGCCATAGAACCCGGATGTAGCTCTCATATTGGGACTCAACCATGGTCTCACGTAGCCGGCCAGCGTCGATGCAGGCAACGGGCCGTACAGATCAGTAAACGGTGGCGTCGACCGGTGGAATTTGTTTACCTCTCCAGCCTCACCACGTGAATCCAGCCGCGGAGACTATTGATGAGCCACACGCGCCTCGTGCGCTCCACCGGCCCTGCTTTCCAACCTGCCGGACCACGTCGTTCGCCTCATCGCTGCGTCCATTCGCGACAATCCTCTTGCGCGAAGACGACGACCCACTACGCTGCATCTTATGTCTTTTTCAGCCGTAACTCTGCGCGTCCTTGCGGTATCTGCAGCCATGGCGCTGCCGGGTAGCGCATCGCGGGGGCGCGGGATGGATCGGCCCACTGCAATGACGTCTGTCTCAAACGCAGAAGCCGGCGTCACCAACGCGCTGATGCGGAATGTCGACTTCTACGTCGACCCAGACGTCGCCCTTCACGTCAGACAATTGCGCGGAACGATGCGCAGCAAAACGTCAGGACCTGTCGTGTTCGACGATAAGCACTCATTTATCCTGCACATCAATTCCGGAGAGATCGGACTCGACGCGCATGGACTCACGGTGTTGCTGAACAAGTACATCTTTGGCTACAAGGGCGCGCCGATCAGGAATACAAGCGTCAGCATCGGCAATGGCCAGATGCGGTTGACTGGGAGCATGCATAAGGGTATCAACATTCCGTTCGACATCACCGCTCAGGTGCTTCTTACACCTGACGGAATGATGCGCATTCATCCCACGAAGGCCAAGATCCTCAAACTGAATGGCGACGCGCTGATGAAAATGTTCCACCTTTCGCTTGAGAAATTACTCGATGTGAGCAAGGCAGTTGGCGTTACCGTGCAGAAGGATGACATAATCATCGATCCGATTAAGGTCCTTCCACCGCCGACGATCGAAGGTCGGATGATAGCGGTTCGCGTCGAGGGCGATCAGATCGTGCAGACGTTCGGCGGATCGGGCACTGTGTCGCGGCCACCTCTCGAACCTCGCGCCGGGAACTTCATGTACTTTCGCGGTGGATCGCTGCGCTTCGGCAAATTGACGATGGCCGACGCCGAGATGCTGGTCACCGATCTCGATCCATCGGATCCACTCAAGTTTGATCTCGATCTGTATGCAAAGCAGCTCATCGCCGGTTATTCGCGCACATTGCCAAGCATGGGACTCGAGGTGTACATGCGCGACATCGACAAGATCGACAGGGCGAGGCCCACGTTGCACTGAGCGTTTGTGTCAACGAAGCGTCGCCAGGCTGTCCGCCTCTGTGAGCACAGATAAGAACAATACTGGAGCGGTGTGATGATTGGCAAATCTGCGGCTGCAAGGGTCGGGAACGTCGGGTCGAAGAAGTGACCCGGTAAACGAAATCGCGAGTCGTGGGATACCAATCGTGCGTCTTTCCCTCACAATCGCCTCGCTCGCATTGCTCGGAGGAGCGGCTTTCGCTGCGTGGCGCTCTGTTCCCACCACGCCGGGCAAGCCAGCGTCGCCTGCGTTCGCGATCGCCGAGCAACGCAACTTCACCCGGCGCGTAGTCGCAACTGGAAGCGTGCGTCTGGCGCCTGGCGCAAAGATTGACGTCGGCGCCCGAACATCGGGTGTTGTCACCCGACTGGACGTCCGGCAGGGCATGATGGTGCGTCGCGGGGATATCATCCTCGAGCTCGACGATAGGGAAGCTCGGCTTCGGCTGGCCAGCGCGACCGCCAAGGTCGCTGACCTGGGCGCCGCTGTTGCGCAGGCTGAGAGTGACTTTGGACGTTTGCGGCCCCTTGCCGAGAAGGGGTACGCCACACCTCGTGACTTTTTGAGCGCTCAGACCACCTCTACACAGCTGAAAGCCAGACTGTCGAGTGCGATGGCAGATGAGAACCTCGCGCGGGTACAACTCGGATATATGACCGTGCGAGCGCCGGAGTCCGGGATCGTCGCTTCGGTCACCATTCATGAAGGGGAGACAGTCGCGGCGTCATTCGCCGCTCCGACATTCGTTACGTTGATCGACCTTGCACGCCTCGAGTGCGTTGCATTGGTTGACGAAACGGATATCGGCCGCGTGAACAATGGTGATCCCGCTGAGTTCACGGTTGACGCGTACCCGGGACGTGTTTTCACCGGAAGAGTGACCAATATTGCGCCGGACGCCACGGTGATTAGCGGCGTGGTCGACTATGAGACGACGATACGTATCACCGGAGCGTCGGGCGCAAGCGGCAGACTTCTCAGGCCCCAGATGACGGCAAGTGTCACGATCGAAGGACCATCACAAGTCGCATTGGTGGTACCAACAGCAGCGGTTCGACAGAGCAGCGAGGGCGCTTATGTGTGGCGCGCGCGCGGCGGGAAGTTCAGTTCGGTGGCGGTGAGCACCAGCGCTCGCCAGCAGGACTATACGAGCATCGCACGCGGCCTCCGAGCTGGCGACACGGTTCTCACTGCGAATTTTCCGGAAGCCAATCGGTGAAGCAGCCTACTCACACGGAGTTTACCCAATGATTGAATTGACGAACATACGCAAAGTTTACCGCGCGACGGAGCGGCCGGTTGTTGCGCTCGCCGATGTGTCCGTGAAAATTACAGCTGGTGAATTTGTGTCGATCATGGGCACTTCCGGCTCCGGCAAGACAACCCTGCTACAGATACTGGGTACGCTCGACGCGCCGACGACTGGCAGCTATCAGCTCAACGGTCAGCGTGTGGATGGGTTGGGTGATGTTGAG
Organism: Gemmatimonadaceae bacterium; assembly: GCA_039924325.1. Classification (GTDB taxonomy): domain Bacteria; phylum Gemmatimonadota; class Gemmatimonadetes; order Gemmatimonadales; family Gemmatimonadaceae; genus Fen-1247. The sequence goes on along the minus strand of JBDTAZ010000003.1, from coordinate 7,174 downwards.
CTTTCGGCACTCCGAAATCGCACCATGGGCTTTGTATTTCAGAGTTTTAATCTGCTGTCTCGCACGACTGCGCTCGAAAACGTATTGATGCCAGGCCTTTATGCCGACGCCGCGCTGCCGCGCGCGGATGCAGCAGAAGTGATGGAACGTGTCGGCATCTCGCATCGACGCACTCACTTTCCCTCCGAAATGTCTGGGGGCGAACAGCAGCGAGTTGCAATCGCGCGGGCACTGATAATGAGACCATCGCTCCTCCTTGCAGATGAGCCAACCGGTAACTTGGACGCCGCAACTGGCGATCAGATTATGAATCTTCTCGCCGAGCTCAATCGCGATGGTTTGACAATCGTTCTGGTTACGCACGACCCGTTGATTGGCGCGCGCGCCGGGCGCCACATAACCCTTCGAGACGGACACATCGTCCGTGACGAAGCTCACACATCAGGCGCAACGAATGAGTCGCTGCGAGACCCCCGACACCGTTCAACGATGGAGGAGGCATCATGAGAAGCCGTGATGTTTGGGCGACGGCCTATCACGTCGCCGCACGTACTCTTCGTCGCTCCAAATGGCGCTCCATAGCCATGGGACTCACGCTCACGATCGGCGTGCTGGCGATAACACTCACGGTCGCTACCGGTGAGGGAGCGCGCAGAGGGGTCGAGAAGAGCTTTCGTTCCATGCTCGGCGCGTTCGACATCCTGCTCATCCAGCCGGGCGGACCCGCCATGCGCGGTATGGCGCGGCCTGGAAGCAGCGTCGCAACATTGACGCCCGACGACATTCGGGCCATCGCGGCTCAGGTGCCGAATGTTCGGGACGCCAGCATGGCGCAGACTGGGTTTCGTGCGACCATCGATGTCGACGGCAAGAATGGTACGACGACGTTGTTCGGGGTCACGCCGAACTGGTTCGCGCTCCGCGGCGATGCATTCGCGGCGGGATCGCCGTTTTCGGCGGACGATGCCAATTCCATGGCACGTGTAGCCGTGGTTGGATCCGATATCGCACGGATCTACTACGGCGGGAATGCCATTGATCAGCACATTCGAGTATCGGGAAACGATTTTCAGATCGTCGGCGTCCTCGCACCACATGGGGCGGGGCCTGGCGGCGCGAGCCTCGACAATGTCGTGGACGTGCCGATGGAGACGACCCGTCGGCGTGTCTTCAACCGCGACAACATCGAGTTGGCCACCCTGAAACTAGTCCGACCGGCCGACTGGGCGGAAACACAGGCTGCAGTGACGACGCTCATCAGAGAACGACACGGCATTCGGCCGCCAACGCTGGATGATTTTCAGGTCACGTCACCGGAAGCGCTCATCACACGGTATGCGAAAGTGGACTCGACACTTCGACGTGCTTTCTTCTGGGTCGGGTTTCTGGCGCTAGCAATTGGCGGCGTGATTGTAGCCAGCTTGATGTTCACAGCTGCAAGCACGCGGCGCGTAGAGATTGGAACGCGCCGCGCCGTCGGTGCGACACACGGAGACATACTGGCTCAGTTCTGGGTGGAGGCCATGATTATCGCGTGCATGGCTGCCTTGACCGGTGCCGTGCTTGGCGTTGCACTGACGCAGGCGGGTGCGAGGATGATGCGCATCCCGCTCGCAGTCTCATGGCCCACCACGATTGGCGCGATGGCGATTACTTTCGGCGTGGGGGTGCTCGCGGGTTACTTTCCAGCGCGACGCGCCGCGTCGGAGAGTCCCGCGTCGGCGCTGCGCACCGCTGAATAGTGCGCGTCGTCGGTGTCACGAAGGAGGCCTTTCGCGTACTGGCGCGGCGTCCGCTGCGAACCGCACTCACTGTAATTGGAGTATCCGTTGCGGTGGGAGCGCTGTTGGTAGCTGAAGCGGTCGCCGAGCGCGGACGGCTGAATGCTGTAAATGAAATCGCAACGATGGGTGCGAATGTCGTGATCGTGAGTGCGGAAGCGTCAAAAAATCGCGGGGGGCGCGCAGGAACGGGTGGCGATGTCACTACACTTACAGTCCGCGACGCGCGCGCGATAGCCGATGCGATTCCGGGTGTATTATCGTACGCGTCCGAGTACCGGGGCACGGCGCCGGTCAAAATCGGCTCGCTCGCTCGCCAAGCGAGCGTAGCGGGCGTCGATGCCAGCTATGCAACTTTACGAGAGGCGCCAATGGCGAGGGGCCGGTTCTTCAGCGACGCCGAAGCGCTCTCTGCGCTCCGCGTCGTAGTGCTGGGCGCGCAGCTCGCGCAGGATCTCGACGGAAACGTCGATCCGGTCGGAGACAAGCTCTGGATAAGAGGAATTCCATTCGAAATTGTCGGTGTGCTTCCTCAACGTGGCGCCGGACTCGACGCGTTTGACGAGGATGGGGTCGCCTTTATCCCGTTGCGTACCGCCCAACGCCGACTATTTCAGGTCGATTACGTTCAGCGTGTGTTCATTCGAGTGAACGAGTCGCAAACCAACCTGCCCGAAGCAGCCAACGCCATCGCCATGCTCCTGCCGGAGCGGCATCACAGTTTGCGTACGCCGTCCGGCGTGAGCGTAGCTGATTTTCGCGTCGACACTCAATTGCGACTCGTCGACATGCGCCAGACGTCTGCGTCGCGCCTGCGAGCATTCGAAGCTGGAACCGCCGTCCTCTTTCTCGCCGTTGGCGCTGGAGGAACATTCGCCTTGCAGCAGCTGATTGTCCGTGAGCGATTAACGGAAGTCGGGGTTCGGCGGGCGCTGGGCGCAACGCGTGGCAGTGTCTTCCTACAGTTCCTTGTTGAGTCCAGCGTGGCGAGCGTATCCGGTGGCGCGGTCGGAATAAGCGTCGCGCGCATTGCGGCCGATGTTGCCCATGTCGACTTCCCTCGTGATCTCGCGCTTGCGGTTTACGGAGTCTGCATATTTGCATGCGTGACTGCCGCATGCGTTCCTGTCTGGCGAGTCGTCCGGCTGCAGCCAGCCGAAGCACTTGGAGCGTCCTGACGTGCCGTCAGCGGTCCTGTGAATTCACCTAGCTCTCAGGGTTCCGGCGACCCAGCCGCCTCGGGCGACCCCACTGACCATGTGCTTCTCGCCCAGGTTGCGGCGGGTGATCACGACGCGATTGGCGCGCTGATCAGGCGCTATGTTCGCCCTGTGACGCTGTTTGCGGAGCAAATAACCGGAGACCGTGACACCGCCGAAGACGTCGCCCAGGAGACGTTCCTGATTGTTATGAGAAAGGCCGAGAGCGTCAATTTGCAAGGCGCGGCCTTTGGGAGCTGGTTGTACGTGATCGCGCGTAACCTCGCGCGCCGCCACCGAGCCCGGCGGCAACGGCGATTGCGCATATTGGAGCGTTGGGGAGATCGGGCCAAGTTCGACCCGGGGCCTACGAGGACGATGGAGGCCAGGGAGATGCTGGGACGCGTTGCTCATATAGTGAACGGCCTGCCACCGATGCAACGCCAGTGTTTCGAGCTGCATTTTGTCAGCGGCTTCGATGTCGAGGAGGTGGCGAGAATGTTCGGGATCAGCACCGCGACTGTCCGCCAGCACGTATTCCGTGCGCGCCGCGTCATTCGCGCTCGACTCAGTCCAACGGAGGAAGAATGACCGAAAACGATGACGGCCGCGTACCAGATAATGCGATCTATTGGGAGGAGCTCGCTCAGCGCATTCAGGGTGCCGTTCTGCGGGAGGTTGCGCTGTCAGAGGTTGCACCGTCAATGGGTCACAACCCGCAACGGGTCAACGACGAAACTGGCTGGCTCGCGGCGAGATTTCCGCTGGCTTCGTACGTCGCACTTGCGGCGGCCGCGGCCGCGTTGTTCGTCGTCGGTTGGATGCGTCCCATGCCGAGACAACGCGATGTCGAAAGTGCGTGGACGGCGGCGTTTTCGCCTCGGAGTTTTGATCTGACGGTAGGGCCTGGCGGTGCACCATCGCTTGCAGCTCTTGTACTCGACGGCGAAACGTTGGGGCCACTGCCCGAACGTGCCTCAACCGGGACCACTCAATGATCGGCGGTCGTTTTTCCTCATCGCGGCTGCACGCGACACTCACACTAGTTGCGGTATTGGTTATAGGTATCGCCCTTGGCGTAACTCTGGACCGATTCTGGGTTATGCGGACGCTGCCGGCGAGTCCGATGAACTCCGCGATGTTGATCAGTGAAATGGACCGACGACTTCACCTTGACGTCGCGCAGCGGGACACAATCGCGAACGTACTGCGCCGGCACCAGAGGACAGTCGACTCTGCGTGGGCGCGGGTTCGCCCAAGCCTGCACGCCGTCATCGACTCGTCGCAGCGTGAGATACTCGGGGTGCTGCGGCCGGATCAGCGCTCCGCGTACCTCGCGTGGATCAACAGCCATTCGATGGGAGCTTCCGGGATGCCGCGCCGTCGACAGTAACTGTTCGTGACTACACACTAGCTACCGCCCGCCGCGCCTTCGTCGCCACTGACCGCTGAGATACCTCCGAGGCTGTGTCACTGGTATGACCAACTGTACATTCGATCGCGCAATAGCATTCCGTGACCCATACGGTCTCTTTCTTCCTGCATCGTGCGATCATCCATCCTGGCGCCTCTTGCCCGCTCCGGCCGTGTCATATACGGCGGCTTCGCGTTGTTGACATCGGTTGTCCTTGCGGTCGTCGGCGATGCCCCACAACGACTGCAAAGCGTCTTCACGACAGGCCTACTGCTTGTACTTCTCTGCGTGCCCGACGCACCCGCATCGGCGCAGGCTCGGGTAAACAACGATGTGCACGCGATCAATATGGAGGCTTCATATAGCGCGAAGGATTTTGCCTTCTTGCGCGACGCCGTGGATTGCCGCACAATCGTGCAACTGGGCGAATCGATACATCTGACTGATGAGTTTCCACGGGTACGCGTTCGTCTTGTCAGGGACCTGCACGAAAACATGGGATTCGACGTCATTTCACTGGAAGGATCGCAAGTGAACGCGTGGCTCGGGATGGAACGGCTGTATGCCGCACCGGGCGATACCGCGGCAGTCAGCGAAGCGCAGGCCATAGCCTGGTTTCCGCTCTGGAATACGTCCGCCATTCACGAGTTGATGCAGTATGTCGCGGCCTCCCAGAGCACTTCATCACCGCTGTACCTTTCCAGTTTTGCCATGCAGGCGGGCGAGAGCCGCGTTACCGGTGACAGTGTATTCCGTCAATTATTTCGGGCGCTTTCTCGCTTCGCTCCCGCACATGACGGTACTACGCGCTGGGAGAAAACACTGATTGCGGCAAAGAATTGCAGCGCCTCGTACTCTGCCGCATCTGCGGACAGCGACATCAGTGGAATACGAGGATGGGTTCCTCCGGCAGCGGTGCAGGCCGCACGGGTACGGCCCGCGAGTCATGTGGCAGTGTTGCGAACGCTGCCGGACAATCTCAGGTAGCTTGCAGTTCTGTGTGATGCGCAACGCGCCAACGCCACGTTCATTGGTGCCAGACAGGTCGCACGAGATTCGCTGGCGGCTGGCAATGTGATCGCACTCCGCGAAACGGTGTCCGCCCATCACAAGGTCATAACTTGGGGCACAGCGCGCATCTCTACTACAACACGCTTCGTGGACGCCTGACCTCGATGGGACAACGACTGCGCGCGACGGATTCGTCGTCGGTGTACAGGATAGGACTGATCGCGGGAGGCGGCAATTCATACGATATTTCCGATGCTGATTTGATCCCGATTAGCCGCCGCAGTATTCCCGATGCCAGCGAGTTCAGCTCGGATAGCGTTCTGCAGACGCTATCGGCAACTACCGGACACGACGAGTACTTCATCGACCTGTCTCGTCTTGACGCACGGAAGTTCCCTCAATTCTTCGTAGCTGGGGTTACCCGGTTCGAGCTACGGGGCAAACAACCAGCCATTCTGGCTCGTGATTTCGACGGCGCGATCTACGTCAACCTGATTAGCGTACCGCGATTGGGTTTCGGCGGCCCTTTCCTGGTTGCAGCAGCCGGCCTCAAGGGGTCCTGGCTCGATCACACCTTGTTGGTGACGTTGATCGCGGTGTTAGCTACCGGCTTGGCATCGCGGCGCGTCGTCGCGGTGGTGGCTGCGCGCCGACGCGCGCGGCGTGCAGATTGATCCAACATTCCACGAACGGAACGGCGTGCCGTTCGGCTCGTACATCCGCTCGGCAAGCGAGCTCCGATTACACAATGGTCTCAGCACTCTCAACGCGCGCCGCAGGCGATAGCCCCCACCGAACGGTCAGTACGTGTTCAGGATGCGATAAATCCGTCCGCGCGAGTGACGTCACGGGGTGCCGGTTTCACGATAACGTCACCAAACCGAACGGTGTCGTAAGGATCATCCGTTGGTGACACACCCCGGGTTGTGGGCGTCAGCAGCGCAGCGACGCGTGCCATCAGCTCAAGGAAAGCAACCGGCGTGACGACGTAATCGTCGGCACCGAAGTATCGCAATGGCGCCAGTGTGGACGCGCTAACGCCCAGCGTGTCGTCCAGGTTTGTTCCGTTCGCAAACTCATAGTGTTGCGTCTCTCGCAACACGGGGATGCGGCCCGCGCTCTTGCGAATTGTGCGCCGGAGGAGCATGGCGTAGGAACGCTCGGCTGCGCCGGGCGCTGTCACCGGTAGCGCAAGCGTATCGAGACTCTCCAATACCTGGCCCGGATTAAGACCGAGTTGACCACGACCAACAAGCTCAGCTGCCGGTAGGGCCTTAGTCCTGGGCGACCACGCGTACAGCAGCCGATGCCACAATAGCGATGCAAGCGCAGGCGGATGCTAACAGGCGCGATATGATCCCGTAGAGCCCAGCCACGCAGCCCATTGATCAGCCACACGCGCGTGGCGCGCTCCCGCTCCTTCGCTCGCAACGTGCGCTCGCTAGGGGCAAAATGGGGGAGCCCAATCCCGGACTCCCCCATTTGGCAAGCTCCAGGCGTCGGCGGTTACGGCTGTGGAGTAATGTTGCCGTTGCGAGCGTTCACCTCGTTTTGCGGGATCGGCAGCGCCTGAATAAGCGCGTCACTCGCCGGCGCTACCGGAGTTGGCATCCCGACCTGCGATACGTATGCCGCGTTGAACGCACCGTACTCGCGCAGCGCATCGATGTGTTGCGGGCCGCTATATACGAACGAGTAGCGGTACTCGTACAGTACTGCCGCAATTGCTGCGGCAGAGCTCGCGAACGTCGGGTACGGCGACATCCCAC
>JBDTAZ010000002.1:0-25488 GCA_039924325.1 Gemmatimonadaceae bacterium | reverse complement strand
AGTTTTACCATCTGTTCGCCGATACTGACACCTATGCGAAGAACTTGGGCCAGTTACACGCTGGCTGACGGAAGTCAGGAAAGATACGCGTGTTCGTAATCATTGGTTTGGTAGTCGTATTCGGGAGCATCCTTGGCGGGTTCATAATGGAGCATGGCAAAGTTGCTGCCCTGATCCAGATATCTGAATTCGTCGTAATTGGAGGCGCCGCATTCGGGTCAATGGTGGTCGGCAATCCGCCGGCACTCATCAAACGCATATTCGGATCGGTATTCGGGCTTCTAAAGCCGAATCCGTATACGGAGAAGGCGTATGGTGAGTTGCTGCAGCTGTTGTATGACGTGTTTCAGAAGGCGCGCAAGGAAGGCCTGATTGGGCTTGAAGCTCACATCGAGGATCCAGAGAAGTCCGACATCTTCACTAAATACCCATCGGTCGCGAAGAACCATCATGCGGTCGCATTTCTCACCGACACGTTGAAGGTACTTCTGACCGGCGCTGTCGAAGATCATCACCTAGCAGAAATCCTGGATCTCGACCTCGAACGCCAGCACGACGAAGCGATGCTTATTCCCGGTGCGCTGAACAAGGTCGGCGACGCGATGCCTGGATTCGGGATCGTTGCAGCTGTACTCGGTGTTGTCATCACCATGGGCTCCATTGGCGGGGCCGCCTCGGAGATCGGCGAGAAGGTTGCGGCTGCACTCGTCGGGACATTCCTGGGAATTCTCCTATCGTATGGTGTAGTCGGCCCGATCGCTTCGGCGGTCGAGACACGCATTCGTGCCGAAGAGTCATACATGATGTCGATTCGCACAGCGCTGCTCGCTTTCGCGCGCGGCGACTCTCCGATGACGGCTGTTGAGTTCGCGCGCCGCAACATAGAGCCAGGCGATCGACCAAGTTTCTCAGAGCTTGAGAACTTGACTCGCCGTCGCGCGGCCTGATTAGCACGTGGCCATGCCGGGGAAGGAAAGACCGATCATCATCATCGTCAAGAAGAAGAAAGGACATGCAGCCCATCATGGTGGGAGCTGGAAAGTCGCGTATGCGGATTTCGTAACGGCCATGATGGCGTTCTTCATGGTCATGTGGTTGCTCAGCATGGATCAGAAGATGAAGGACGCAATCGAAGGTTATTTCTCCAATCCAGTCGGGTTCAAGAAAGGCTTCTCGGCTGGCGCCAACATTATTTCGAGCGGCAACTCGCCGGCGGGTGAAATCAAGCCACCGCTCAGAATTCTGATTCGGACGTCCGAGGAGAAGAAATTCGGCGATCTGGCGAAGGATCTTCGAAATCGACTCAATAGCTCTCCCGACCTCCGCGCACTCGGCGCGCATATCGAGGCGGTCAAGACAAAGAGCGGCCTTCGCATAGAGCTCATCGAGACAAAAAGTGGGCAGACATTCTTCCGGAATGGCTCCGCGCAGATGCTGCCGATCACCGTTGCAGCGCTCCAGTTGATCGGGACTGAGCTCAGCGAGCTACAGACGCCCATCATTATCGAGGGGCATACCGACTCGCAGCAATTCGGCAGCTCGGCAACCTACACAAACTGGGAGCTGTCGTCTGATCGCGCGAACGCAGCGCGACGAATGATCGAAGCATCTGGAGTGGATCCATCCCGAATCGTTGAGGTGCGCGGTATGGCCGATCGCGATCTGCGCGTGCCGACCAATCCACTGGATCCCGCAAACCGACGAATATCCATCCTGCTTCCGTTTACCGTGCTTCCGGATGAACCTGACAGCTCCGATCCGGTGTCGGATAACGCTTCGATCGTCAAACGATCCAGCTAGTAGCTGGATCGTGCGTCAGCCGGCCGTCGGTAGAGTTGTAAACGCGTCCACTTTACTTTCCTTGGCGCGATTCCGCCGCTGCGTCCAGGCTGCGCCATAGATACCACGAAGCAATAGTACGATACGGCGCCCATTTCGCTCCAATTGCCGTCACGCGTTTTGGCGTTGGCAACTTGCGCATGCGGTATGCGCGTTGAATCCCCTTCTGGATTCCGAGATCGAGATCGGGGAGCACATCCGGACGACCGAGCCGGAACATGAGAAACATCTGCGCGGTCCATCGGCCGATTCCCTTGACCGACACCAGCGCCGCAATGATTTCATCGTCCGATAGCTGATCCAGCGAATCAATCGGTACTTCGCCGGAGATCACACGCGTGGCGAGGTCGCGCAGGTATCCACTCTTTTGGCGCGAGAGTCCCACGGCCCGCAGCTGGTCATCCGATAGCCTTGCGAGACCGGTAGCGGTCGGTGTGCCGTTCGGGAACAGATCAGCGAAACGATTGTAAATTGTTGTTGCTGCCTTGCCCGACAATTGTTGAAAAACAATCGACCGCGCTATCGCGGTAAAGTGGGCAAGGTGTTCCGCCGGTGCGAACGTACAATTCCCTACCGCATCGATGATTACCGAGAGGCGGGGGTCGACCCGCCTGAGATGCGAAATTGCGCGTCTGTGGGACATGGAAGAAAATATTCGATCTCCGAAGCATCCGCGCGACCGGGGCTACAGCATTAATGTGATATCTCCGGGCACGAATGGGTGACTTTTAAGGGGATGGCTAGCTAGCTTTCCAAATTCATCTGAAACCAGGAGTAGCAGGACTATGACGATCTCGTTGCGCAGCGCCATTCCGGCGCTCCTGTGCGTTGCCGGCGCCGCTGGCGCCCAGGGGACAACGCCGGCTGCCGCAGGTGCGGCTCCAGCATGTGACCCGGGCGTTAGCCAGGCAGTCGCAAAGGCAACCTTGTATCTCCAGCAGGCCGCGACGAGCGTCAAGGCAAACCAGGACGCTTCAAAGCCTCTCAAGCTTGCCATCGCCGCTCTTACAGCTCCAACAAAGGACAGCAAGGAACTCGCTGATTCAGTCGGGCGGGCATACTATCTGGGGCAGGCGTACATCCTCATGCTCGAGCAGCCTGGTGTCGCGGTCAGTGGCCCACGCTCAAACTACGGAATTGCCACCGACCCGGCAGCAAAGATTGACCTCCTCGTCGCGGCGGACACCGCATTCAACCTTGTTGAAGCCGCGCAGCCCGGCTGCAAGAAGGAGATCTCCGAGTGGCGTGAGCAAAAGCCGTGGCTCGACGCTGTCCGAAGCGCAATTGATGCCGTCAATGCTCAGCAATACGATTCCGCGACTGTTCTCGCGAACCGGGCACTCTCCATAGATCGTCACGCGCCGTACGCATACACGGTTCTTGCCTCGGTTGCATCAAACAAGAACGACTATCCGACCGCGATTTCAATGATGCGGAAGGCGCTCGCGGCAGCGAGTGCTGACACGCTCTATGAAGACGCACGACAGAACTCGCTGTACGATCTCGCGAATACTCTGTTCACTCAGTATGACGCGACGACCGGAGCTGACAAGGCGACAATCGGACGGGAGTCGATCGAGGCGTGGAAAACGTATATCGCGCAGGGTAAGAACGATGCGCGTGTCGCGCGAGGTGAACTCGTAGCATCGCAGATCGCGCTCGCACTGAAGGACACTTCCGAGTACGTCAAGATTTACGCCCCGGTAGTCGCAAACCCGGCGAAGTACGGAGATCATTCTGTTCTCAACGCGGGAGTCCTCGCCACGCAGGCCGATCGGACGTCCGATGCGGTCACGCTCTTCGCTGCGGTCGCAGACCGCAACCCGTACCAGCGCGACGCATTGAAGAGCCTTGCCGCGAGCTACGTCGGCGCGAAGCAGCCGGAGAAGGTTGCAGCGGTTGTTGACAAGCTTGTACTGCTGGATCCGAACAATGCCTCGAACTGGCTGCTTTACGCCTATGGCTATACCGGACTGCTGAAGAATACCAAGGACAAGGTGCTTACCAAGGCCTACACGGACTCGCTGATCAAGTACAACACGAAGTCCGAGAAGATGAATCCGAACCTGGAGGTTACGGAGTTCACCGTTGATTCTGCAGCGAAGACCGCGGTGCTCGGCGGAACAATCGAAAACCGCGGTCTCGCGGCCAAGTCATACACGATTCAGGTGGAGTTCCTGGACAAGACAGGTGCTGTGGTTGGGAGCCAGTCGGTGACTGTCGGACCGGTTGCGCCAAAGGCCAGCATGCCGTTCAAGGCGAAGGCAACGGCGACGGGTGTCGCTGGCTACAGGTACAAGCCAATCGTTTAGTTCGACCAGTCGTTGGTGAATCGCCGCGCGTTCTCTAGCGGTGATATTTTAAGAGGGCTCACATTACACTCGTGAGCCCTCTTTGCATATCTGAAGCACCCCGCGGATCGATGCGCAGTACGCTGCCGCGTCGGAATCGCGGCTACATTCCATTCATGAGAGCAACGTTATGACGACGTCCCCGATGTTCAAAAAACTGAATCTCAAGGATCAGACAGAAATCGTCGTAATGAATGCGCCTTCAACATTCGAGACCGAACTCGCGAGACTAGCGCCGGTGAGTGTTTTTCGCGATGTGAAAGAAGTAAAACGCGTCGATTTTGCAATGGTGTTTGCCACAACGAGAGCGCAGCTGGACGGGGCATCAACGGCGCTTGCCAACAAGGCTGACGAGGATCCGACGCTGTGGATCGCCTATCCAAAAAAGAGTTCAAAGCGATACACTTGTGATTTCAATCGGGATTCCGGCTGGGACGTACTGCGCGCCGCTGGGTTCGATAGCGTCCGCATCGTCGCAATAGACGATGACTGGTCAGCGTTGAGGTTCCGACGCAACAAGTACATCAAGCAAGCAAAATGAAATAGCCGAGGTATTCGCCGACCTTCGTTCGACTGGATCGGGATGACAGTGGCACACCAACATTTGACGGTAACAACACGTGGCGAATACAGAATGGTGGCAACGCGGACCAATTGAAGGGGTTCCGGCACTCTTACAGCCAGTCGCGCACATTTTGCTTCAGGTTCGCGAGAGCGTTGGCGAACTCGTCGCGGATCTGACTGAAGCTGAGTGGAACGCGCGACCCGCAAATGTAGCATCGTCAGCTTTTCACGTGCGACACATTACGGGTGTGATCGACCGACTTTTTACATACGCTCGTGGTGAAGGCTTGTCGCCGGAACAGTTTGCGAGCATTCGGCTTGAGGGCGCGCACCTTGCGATTTCGGAGGTCGCATCGATTATGGGTGCATTGAATGTGCGTGTGGATGACGCGATCGATGAATTGAGGAGCGTTGACGTATCGACGCTCGATGAATTCCGTGGCGTCGGCCGGGCGCAATTGCCGTCGTCCACGATCGGGTGCCTGGTGCACGGTGCTGAACACTCGATGCGGCACGTGGGCCAGTTATCGGTGACCACCAGAATTGTCCGGTCGGTGGAGTAAGGCACCCTCGCGAGTCACGAACTCCTGTCAAAGCCCCACGTCGACGCCTGTCTGTACGCCAGCGAGCGAGAGGGGCGAATTCCGATTACCGAGCGCGTGGGCGGATAGCACCCGTCTGGTACAACATGTGCGGCAAGTTGACCGTACATTTGTGTGGCAGTCAATGCGTTGCCCGCCAGAAGCCATTTGTTCGCCCCCGAGTCTCTTGTCATTGTGAAAACCTCTACGGTATCCAGTCGGCCAGGCGCCAGGTTCCTCGCCGCCTGCGTCACGTCTCTCGCAGCAGCGGCGCTCTCGGCGCAGACTCCGCAACCAGTCCCACATGATTACACGGCAGCAGATGTCGCGTTTGTGCAGGGGATGATCATCCACCATGCTCAGGCGGTGGTAATGTCGGATTGGGCGCCGTCTCGCGCCAAGCCGTCCAACTTCCTTACTATCTGTAAGCGCATTGCGCTTTCACAGCGTGACGAGATCAACCTGATGCAGAGTTGGCTGGAGGCTCGTCATCTGGCCGTCCCCGACCCGCTACACATGCTGGGCGGACACTCGGCTTCGGTACACGACTCAAGCCCCATGAACATGCCAGGCATGGACATGGGCGCCCATCCCATGATGATGACCGGTATGCTTACCGCGGCGCAGATGCAACAACTCGAGGCGTCGAAGGGGCAGACGTTCGAGCGGTTGTATCTCAGCGGAATGATCCGACATCATCAGGGCGCGCTCGATATGGTTGCGACACTTTTCGACGCGCCCGGATCTGGACAGCAATCAGAACTTTTTAACTTCGCCACAGACATTGACGCCGGTCAACGTGCGGAGATGGCGCGCATGCAGTCCATGTTGAACACCCTCACCACGAGTCAAACAAGATGAAACGTTCGTATTTCTCCCTTAGCACGCGCGCAGCTGTTCGCACCGTGTTTTTCGCCGCCGCATCACTGGCAGTAGCCCTGCCGGTGAGTGGACAATCGAGCACGACCGATCCGCGCGTTGGCCTCAAGCCCGGCCTATATGACGCCGGGGTCGCGTCGAAGGGCCTTCAACTCGTCGCGCATCGCAACAAGCCAGAAGTGTTCAAGCCAAATGCGCCAGGCGGCTTGACGTACGCCAACTCCGACATGGCGTTCGGCGGTCATTATGCCTATCAGGGAAATTTCAGCGGCTTCCAGATCTGGGATATTGCCAATCCCATGAGCCCGAAGATCACACAGGCTTATGCGTGCTTCACTGAGCAGGGCGATGTCTCAATTTACGGTCACCTTCTCTTCGTTTCTGCAGAGAATACCGGAAATCGACTCGACTGCGGCAGCCAGGGAATAAAGGATACCGTTAGCAAGGAACGGTTTCTGGGCATTCGAATCTTCGACGTTGCGGATCCGATGCATCCCAAGCAAGTCGCGGATGTTCAGACCTGTCGGGGTTCGCACACCCACACTCTCGTCCCCGATCCGCTAGACAAGGGAGTCGTATACATCTACGTGTCCGGCCTCGCCCGCGTACGATCCAGCAGCGAAATGGCGAGCTGCCTCCCAGGCGACGTGACCGATCCCAACAGCGCGCTGTTCCGTATCGAAGTGATTCGCGTACCGCTGGCTCATCCAGAGGAAGCCAAGATTGTAAGCACTGCTCGCGTCTTCAACGATCTGACGGCGCCGCCAACACACGGTCAGGCGTACGCTGACACGGCCAACGGCGCTGCTGTAAAAGCCGCACGCGGCTTCCTCGGGAGATTGGGCCTGCCCACGACCGCTAGCGCAGCCGACTCCAATCGCGCTGCCGAACTCCTCGTGGATCTTCAAGAACATCGCGGTGATACTGCAAAGAGCCGTGTCGCCGTCGACGGTTTGGAATCGATGGGCGTGCACGTTCGTGGGATCTTCGGTGGTGGTGCCAATAGTGGTCCCTCCCAGTGCCACGATATTACGGTATATCCTGCTATGGGTCTGGCTGCCGGTGCCTGTTCCGGGTACGGCCTGCTTATGAACATCAAGGATCCGCTTCACCCGGTGCGCCTGCAGGCTGTCGCCGATTCAAACTTCTCGTTCTGGCATTCTGCGACGTTTAGCAACGACGCATCGAAGCTCATCTATACTGACGAATGGGGCGGCGGTACACAGGCCAAGTGCCGCGCCACCGATCCAATCGATTGGGGAGCGGACGCAATCTTCACCCTTCACAATGATCATCTTACGCACGTTGGCTATTACAAGATGCCAGCCGCGCAGACTTCGACAGAAAATTGCGTTGCGCACAACGGCGGTTTGATTCCCGTACCCGGCCGCGACATCATGGTACAGGGATGGTATCAGGGCGGTGTGTCGGTATTCGACTTCACCAATCCTGCGCACGCGAAGGAGATCGCCTACTTCGACCGTGGACCGATTGACGCTTCCAAGCTGGTGATCGGTGGTTACTGGGCCGGATATTATTACAACGGTTACATCTACGGTTCCGAGATCGCGCGTGGACTCGACGTGTTCAAGCTGACGCCGACCCCGGACCTCACGCAGAATGAGATCGATGCCGCCAAACTGGTTCGGTTCAGCCAGCTCAATCCTCAAATGCAGCCCAAGCTGGTTTGGCCGGCAGCCTTCCCGGTTGCGCGCGCTTACGTCGATCAGCTCGTACGCGACAACGGACTCCCGGCATCACGCACAACTGAAATAACCGGCGCTCTCAAGAACGCTGAAAAGATGAGCGGTGCATCGCGCGCGGCCGCCCTCAAGACACTGGCTGGCCAGCTGGATCAAGATGCATCTGGAGCGAGGGACGCTGCACGCGTTCGCGCCCTCGCAACTGTCGTGAAGGGATTGGAGAACGCAAAGTAAGCTGCTGTTCCGATAAAAGACGGCAGAACATTTCAACTGTATTACGACGGGCGTGCCGCAGGGCACGCCCGTCTTTGCATTCGACCGCAGACGCAGCATGCATAAAGATGACCGATTCATAATCGATGCAGCCTTCCCTGTTATTCACTGAAAGATGACAACAACAATTCGGCTCGCGACTGTCGCCGATGGCGCGGCTCTCGCCGAGATCTATCGTCCAGCGGTTACGGAATCGGCAACGTCCTTCGAGCTGGAACCGCCGGACGGTTCGACGATGGCTGAACGTATTCAGAATGTGCTCAAGCGGACACCGTGGCTGGTCTGGGAGCGTGACGGTACCGTACTCGGCTATGCGTACGCGAGTACGCACCGTGAACGAGCTGCCTACCAGTGGTCCGTCGAAGTCTCCGCCTACGTACACCGCGACGTGACGCGCATGGGCATCGCTCGCTCACTATACACCACTCTGTTTGAAACACTTTCGACGCAGGGTTTCCGCAACGCTTATGCGGGCATCACGCTTCCAAACGATGCGAGCGTGGGCCTTCACACAGCGATGGGGTTCACACCGGTGGGAGTGTACCACGGCGTAGGATACAAGAACGGGACGTGGCACGACGTGGGATGGTTCGAACGCAGCCTTGGGCCGCGCAATGGCAATCCTGGATCAATAGTCTCTTACTGACAGCCAAACGACCAGCACTGTCTCCTAGCCTACAATCGCGGGCCCAAACCACACGCTCGCCGCAATGATGATGTACAGTCCTATCAGTGCGAGCCCTTCGATATAGTTTGATTCGCCATCGAAGATGATCAATGCCCCCAGAATCGACGCGAGTCCCAGCGCTGCGATCAATAGCGTCGGTGCGACGAGCGTCAACACGGGGCCGCCGAGTGCCATGCTCAGCAGGACGAGCACGGGTATGAGGAACAGTGCAACCTGAAGGCTGCTATTCAGTATGAGACTGACGGCCAGATCGGCTTCGTTACGCGCCGCAGCCGCGACCCCCACTACGTTCTCGACGGCATTTCCAGCAATCGCGACTATCACAAGTCCTACAAACTCCTCCGAGAGTTGGAGACTATGCATCGCCGGTCTCAATGCATCCACAAACCAGTCTGATACAACAGCTGCGCCTAAACCGGCGAAGGCGAGCACAACAATGCATGTCGCCAGCGACCAGCGTCCTGCAGAGTTTTGATACCTGCGCGCCGGACCAATTGCGCCGCGAATTGCCATTGGGATGCTGCCGACAAAAACGATCAGAAGCACAACCGCGACGATAATGCTGAGGCTACCCGCGTGGCCGAAATCCGGTGCTCCAGGAGCAGTGGCAAGCGTTGGTATGGCAAGCGACGCGACTGAAAGCACCAGAAGCATCGCGGTCATGCGGCTTGTACGGAGGGAAAATGTTTGCGGACCGTGCCGCAGGCCTCCGATCACGAAGGCGAGACCGAGTACCAGCAGGCTGTTGGCCAGAATTGATCCGATCAGGGCTGTCTGCACGACCACAACCAGACCTGCACGAAGAGCAAATACGCTTATGAAGAGTTCGGGCAGATTACCCAGCGCAGACTGGATGATCCCGGTCGCGCCGGCGCCGAGCCGGGTGCCGAGCTGTTCCGTGCCTTCACTGACCACCGCAGCGAGAGCCGCAAGGGCCACCGCCGTCGCGATGAAGATCGCGATATCGTTGCCGGATGCCATTCTAAGCAACGCGCTCACGCCGGTGGCAAGAAGCGCAGCAGACGATACGATCAGTGTGCGCGAACCGACGCGCTGGATGATACCTGGCATCAGTTTAGTGGAGTCTGGCATGCAGTCGGGTAACTGTCAAAGTCCGTACCGCGGTGGCTTCGCTCACGCCGCGCAGCTCACACACCCAGAATCAGCGCTCGTAAAACGGCGGTGGCTCTATTCCAAGCGAACGGAGGTACACGTACCCCTGTCCGCGATGATGTATCTCATTGTCTATCGCATACAGAAACATTGCATACCCGGGCATCTTCCACTGACCGAAGGCAGTGTCGATTTCCTGGAATCGGTGCGGCGGAATATCTGGCCACATCCTGTTTATGTCGGCCGTGGCATCATCCCAGAGTCTTAACAGCTCAGACTTGGTGTTCGGCTCCACCAAATCAGACGATTGCCACTCGCCGGTGATCTCTCCGCGGAGAATGGGCACACTCATTTTTATCATCTCCATCACCAGCCCAGAGAACGGGCGCATCCCGCCTAGCGAATACGCGAAAAGAGATTCCTCCGGAAACGCCTCGATTACTCGACGCGTAAGCCTTCGATGTCCCTGCCAGTCTTCCAGGAGTTGTTCCGGACTTATCACTAGCGTGCCTGCGGGCGAAGTGGACATGGGAATTCCGGTTGGGAGGTTCCATCAAAGCTACCGGATATGGGCGCAACTGTTGCCATCCACAGGGGTCGCCAGTGCCCGCCCGAGAGGTCCTGTCCGCCTGCCTCTCTACACCCGGTCCAGTCAGCGCGGCCCGGAAGAATACCGACGGTTTACTACGTAGATGCCTGTGATGACCAGCGCACCGCCAATTATCTGACTCGCGATCAACGGCTCGCCGAGCAATGGGATGGCTAGCAACGCCGTAAGCGGTGCTTGACCCAGCATGCCAACGGACGTTACAGTAGCCGGCAGGTGGCCGAGGGCGTAGGTGACGGCGAGATATCCGCCGACCTGTGATACCAATCCAAGACCGATCAACGATATCCACGCGTGCGTCGGATATCCGACAAGCGGCACTCTGACGATGAGACACACGAGAAGCAGAGTGACGCAGCTGGCCGTTACAGCCAGCGTCGTGAGCGTAAGCGTGTCCATGTGCGGTCGCACCCGCTCAACCGTGAGCATGTACGCCGCAAAAAACACTGATGCGCCGACTGCCATCGCATCGCCAGCACCGAAATTCGCATGATTGAACGCATCGTGACCGATTATAAATCCGCTGCCTACGAGTGCCAGCCCGAGTCCGGCCCAGAAGACCGCGCGCGGCGGTTTGCGAAAGATCAACCAGCTGCCGAGGCCTACAACTATCGGCGCATTATTTCCAAGTAGTGTCGCATTCGCTGCCGATGTATCGAGAACGGCGGTGTTGAACAACGCCAGGTCGAACGCAAAGAAGACTCCAGCGAGAACACCAAGCATCGCCGGCCCGAGTCGCACCACGTTTCGGCGACCCCGGAGCAGCCACGTCGGCACCAGAACCACTGTCGCGACGAGCACACGATAGAACGCCGATGCAGGCCCCGAAACGGCAGCCCAACGCACGAACAGGGCGGACCACGCGATGCAGATGACGGCGCTCGCGAGGACGAAATATGCCATCCACGGGCGCGGGGGTTCAGTTTCGGCTGTCAGCGGTGGCGCGGACAACGAAGTCACAGCGCTCCGCGCAAGCGTCGCGATGCATGCTCGAGCAGCAACGATGCGATCAGGATGCCAAAAAGCACGGACGTCGGCATGGCATCGCCCAATGGGGAGCCGGCATCGGCCAGGGCCGAACGGCGTCCGAGTCTCGCCACCATATCAGCGAGCGGAGCCGGATCCGCAAGCACGCCAGCGGACGCGGCAACGCGCGGAGCGAGGGCCACCGACGCGACGATGTTCGCAAGTAGTTCACGATGCGCGGCTACGGGATCATCTACACTATCTGCGGTTGCCATTCTCCTCCGCCAGAGATCCTTGTAGGTCACGTGAATTACCCTGCCGTTTCCCACACGGATGGCGCGAATCTCTCCAGCGGATCCTTTCTCGAGGACAGTTGCAGTTGATGCACTTGGTCCAATCGCGCTCGCATCGCTGAGCGTCACGAGGCCACCACCCTTCCTAACGAACGCGTCTGCGCCACGTCTGATCAGCGCTGCCGTACTGTCCACCGCGATTATGGCAGCGTAGCGAGCCGTATCCGCGACCATCGGGTCGCCCTCGCGTACATCGACACCAGGCGCAACGTGTGTAAGCGCATCAACCGACCAACCGCGCTCCGTCAACGCCTTGATTGTGAATTTGGTTTCCCAGCTCGCTGAGCCTTCCACAAGCAGCTTTCTGAATATTACCGAGTCCGGTTTCGCAACGACTGCCTTTGTCGCGCCTACGTACATCGTCATCCCGGTTGCGGCGCCCGGGATTACGACACGTACCCCGTTATTTCCTGCGGTTACGGTGTCGATACCTCCGGCCGGCCCTCGAATTTCAACGATGCGCTTGGCCGGTGCGGACACGTCAAGCTCGGATACACCAACCGGATCGACCACACGAGTGAGAACTGCCGCGACCGGAACGATATTCGGTGCCTCCCATGTCACTACGCTGCCGGAGTGCGCGATCGCGGCGAACCAGTCGCGTTCCACTGGCGTCAGCGTAGAGTCCAGCGACAAGTGAATCCTGCCCGGCGATGTCTTGCTCCAGCGCGGCAGCGAGCTCGCCACCGCTTCCCCGGTTGCAGATTCGGCACGCGCCGAGTGTCCGAGGGGGGACCACACACGCATCAGCAACACGCCGAGGAGCGCAAAACTCAGTACTCGGAGGACCCACTCGCCGACGCGGCGCATGCTAACGGGTAAGAGCATACACTATGATATTCACGCCAAACTTGGTGTTATCGATCGCGTTGAAGCGCTTGCTCTCGGGATGATAATTCCACTCGGAGCTGTAGTCCTTGCTGCTATACAGGAGTGCGATGCGATCGTCACGCATCACGCCCTGAAGATTCTTGTGCACGAGGTTATCGCCCCACCCGTTCAACTCCTGACTCGTTGTGGGAGGGCCATTGTCAAAGTTGAAGAATGCGCGATACAGTTCGTGATTGTTCGGAATGTCCACTGGCTTGGAGAGAGCAATAGTTATTTCCTCCGTTGCCGTCTTGTGAAACACGCCATCAATATCATGATTGTGGTCGTCTATGAATATCATTCCACCACGGTCGATAAGTTTCCGGATGTTGCCGCGTTCGGCCGCCGAGAAACGAACGGGAAGATGTCCAGTGATATACACCAGCGGGTACTCCAGAATCGCATCCGACGCGAGCGGCACGTTCACACCGCTCGGTGCGAGCGAAATGCTGGTGTATTGCGCAACAGAGTCGATAAGATTCGCCGGTACCAATGGAGCGGAATCCCAGTCGCCGGAATCGTACTGGCCGGTGCAGAAAACAAACCGGGTCACTGCGGAACGCCCCATGCGCCATTCCATGGCAGCGAAGGATCTCCGACACGGGGGGCGCCAAGAAGCGCGCGACGTGCCTGAACCAGCGACGGCCTGGCATCCTTGCCGGCACGCAGTGCATCGACAGCCTCACCTAGTGAAGTCGCGAAGGCGGGATTCGCCGCTGTGGACGCTGCACGAAGGCGGATGAGTGCATCGATGAAATGCGACGGATCGGACTTCGCAATCGCAAGCGCCGCATCCAGCGACCGGTTCAGCTGAGCCGTCGTCGTATCTGCCAGCGGACGCTTCCCTGCGGCCGTGTTCTGCTGTCCTTTATCCTTGCCAGTCAATCGCACCTTTTCGATGTTTACGACGACGCGCGGCGTCCGGCCGCGCAGATAAAGCCGATTGGCCAGTCGCGCACGGTCCAGCGCACTGGCCGCCTTCCTCATGAACGGAAGCGCGACATTTATCTCGCCGATGTTCAACGACCGCTCGGCATCCCACATCGCGTCATATGCCTGCTTCAAATCGCGGTTCAGTACCAACTGAGGGTCCAACTCCTCATCGTCGCCTTCCACGCCACCATCGCCGCCCGCTTCGTCCTGCTCATAAAGAATGTTGTAGACCTTTTTCCGAAGATCGGCTTGATCTGCGCCGATGTGTCCGGATGAAACTACGTAATCGTGCGGAGCAACCAACGGCCGCTTCTTGAGCAGCGAATCGGCAGAAACAATGAGCATCCGCTGCGTAAGCAAGGATCGCTCTGTCGGCGGCGGCGGTGCCGCCTCGACGGCGAGCGAGTCGTACTCATCGGCGCGCGCAACACGGAACGTACGCGTGTCGGACGTTGATGTGGATGGACCCGTGAGCGTGTTGTTATCAGAAACAACAGCGCGAACAGACAGGATAGCCCCTTCTGTCAGGGCGAGTGGTTGCAATGCAATCGATGCGTGCAACTGGCCCGATGCCTCTCCGCCAAAGCGGATGTCACCGAGCGAACTCGTGCGAGACTTGAAAATCTCACCCGACCCTGTGGTAACGGTGTACTCGATATGACCAGCCGAAAGACCAACGTCGTCGGTCGCGCGGGCAGCGAAGTTGATGGACCCTGCGGGAACGTGACGCCAGACAGTATCGCGAGTCGGCTCGGTCAGTATCACAGCGGGCGGCCGATCAACCACCGGTATTATTGCGAGTATGCGATCGTAACTTCGATCGGTCAGAGAGATCGTGGTTGCGCCAGCCGGAACAATGAATTGTGCAGTCCATTGTCGGCCAACCGAAGTCACTTCCACATCGTGATCGCCAAGCCTGGCAATTATACCACCTGGCTTGCCATTGCCCGTGAGCGTGACGTTGCTGCCAATGAGCGCAGTCACAGCCGAAGGATCATCAAGGGTCGCAACGCCACGACCGGTGTAGCCAGGTGGCCTCACGCGTACTGACAAACCGAGCAGTCGATTCGGAGCCGGCGTGCTCACACCGATTTTCTGGAGCGCATCATGAACGGTTACGTCACTCCGTCCTGAGGCAAGCGTCAACGCCGCGGCAAATGCACCAGCCATTACCGACAACGCTACACCGGCATAAATGACGGGCGTAAGCACAGCCGGGCGAATGAACGTATCGATATTCGACTGATCGATATCGGACTCCAGAAGCCCCTTGTCGACGGTGATGAGCGGATCGCTCGCGGTAACAAGTGCGTATTGAAGCGGCGGATGCCGCTCTTCCATCCATAGCGCAACCCGCCTTTTTGACAAGACGTATCTCCCGCGCCACAGAACCCAGCAGCCCGACAGCACACCTATAGAAAGCGCAACGTTCCAATTCCAGCCACCAATGCCCCCGGTGTGGCTCCACGCACCGACGACCAACTCAAGCGCAAGGACGGCGAGCAGGACCGCACCCGTCCAGAGCAGTGCCGATAGGATGAGCACGACGCGCAGCTGACTCTGCGTGCGAGCGACGCGATGCTCGGCCGTCACTGTCCCTGCCCTTCCTTCAACTCTCTTCGGCGCAAAAGCATCTCAACCAACGCAAGGACGATCGCGAGCGCGATCAGCCAACGGCTTATGGGTGACGCGGAATCCGTGGCGGCCGGAAAGTCGGTGGTGCTCGCCAGTTTCCCACTGCCACCCGCAATGATCAATGCAAGTGCCGGGTCCGGCATGGCGGTTGCGCGTTGGCAGGCACCCGAGAGAGCCGCGCGCAGCTTTGCTACGCTTGGCCGCAGAAGCATGTCGCCACTGCTATCCACGGGGATCAAAACCGATTTACTACACGTCGAGCCACTATCGCGCTCGATCGCCGCAGGCTCGCCGTCTACCCACCGCGCGAGTACTCTTGCGCCCTTGAGTGAATCGTCTGGGAAACGCCACCTACGCTCGAACGCACCAACTACGACGTTACCATTCGCAATGACGGCGCCCGCCGTGTCGATACGATTGCGCGGGACAGCGAAATTGGGTCGAGCAGAGTCAAGGAAGGCAGCCTCGACTCTACGAAGGTCGCTTGAATCCGTTGGAGTAGCACGCACGCGTACGAGGCGCGCTCGACCCGGCCATTGTCTACGGATCGCCGCGGTCGCGCGATCGTTTTCGGCCATCGCAATCGGTGACACAATTACCAACTCGACGGAGTCGGCTCCGGCTCTTACTCGCTGACCCGAGCGCAGCGCTGCAACCACGGCCGCAGAGAGTGACGCCACACTCCCCGAACCGGCGTGGTTGACCAGCGAATCAGGCGAGCCTACAGCACGCGCGCTGGTATCGAATGCAATCAACTCGTCGCCGGGCCGCATCAGCGCTCGAACGCTGTCCCGGGTCTCCGAAACATCCGCAACAGCTCCGGAGACATCGGCGAGAATTACACGCACGATCTTTTCCCGAGTGGGCGTGAGAACGGGTCGGGCCAGAGCAATTCCGACCAGCATGATGGTGAATACACGTAGCACGAGCAGAAGCAGGTCGGAAAGCCGAAGCGATCTCTCTCTCGCAGCTACCGGTGCGTCTGGTATAAACCGCGCTGTGGGGAACGGGACAGAACGCGGACGGCGCGTCATGATGAAATGGAGCGCCACCACAGCGCATGCAGCTGCGCCGCCGGCAAGCAGGAAACCCGGAGCTAAAAACGTCATGGGTACATGATTCCAGTCAACTCAGCCTGCCCGCGATGCGATAGGTTCGTCGCGAACAATACGCCGAACCACGTTGCTCACGGGTTCCTTTTCGGTAACGATCTGCCTGTAGGCTGCGCCACTCGCGAGCCATCTGGCCGCCATCTCGTCTCGCCACGATCCAAACGCGCGCGCGTATTCCTTGCGCGTGTCCGCCGATAAGGATCTGTGAACAGCGTCGATTTCCGGATCCGTCACAACTGAGATCGCTGCCGGCGGCTCCATCTCCTCAGCGGCAATAACATGGAGTGCGTAAACATCGCGTCCCGATGCGATTATCTGTCTGGCCGCCTGCAACGTTTCATCCAGATCGCCGAGGAAGTCGCTGATGATCGCGACTCGTGAAGCAGCGCGCGCGGCTACAGTGAGCGTTGGCGCGATGGGCGCCGATCCACTGACATCGACGTGTTGCAGCATCCGGCTGACCTCTGCCACGAGACCGCGTCGTGTACGCGGCTGAATGGTGAGACGAGGATTCCCGGCAACGATTACACCCGCTGGATCACCGCTCGCATGCGCAACCGCGGTCAGCGCGACCGCGAGTTGCTGTAGGAGCGACCATTTGGATGTCGCACCTTCGGGAAATCCCATCGAGGCGCTAGCATCGAGGACGATAAACGTCGGCGTTACCGCCCGTTCTTCGGAGATGCGAACGTGCGCACGATCACTCCGAGCAAACAACTTCCAGTCGATCCGTCTCAGGTCATCGCCCTGGCGATAGGCACGATACTCGGTGAACTCGGCCGACGATCCGCGAACTCGTGACGGATGTATACCAGGGACGGCTATGCGTGATGCGCGGCGGGCGCGCCATCTCAGCCCTCGTATGGCGTCGAGCAGCGCACTGTGCATCAATCTGTCACTGCCACCGTCGTGCGGCATGCGCCGCATCGTCACACCCTTATGTCGCTCTTCGGCGCCGGCACATGCTCGAGGAGGTCATCCACGATTAGTTCTGCGGATATCCCCTCAGCCTCGGCGGCGAAGTTGAGCAGGACCCTGTGTCTCAGTACCGGATGTGCAACTCGACGCACGTCTGCGGGCGACACTGCATGTCTTCCCGCAAGCAGCGCGTGCGCTTTTGCGCCAAGCACGAGCGCCTGCCCGGCACGCGGGCCGGCACCCCAGCGCGCGAACTGCTTGACGAGCCGTGTTGCATCCTTCTCATCCGGCCGCGTTGCGCGAACAAGCCGCGCGACGTACTGGAGCACAACGTCCGCGACCGGCACGTCACGCACCATTCGCTGGAGAGCAATGGTCTGCTCGGCATCGATCACCGGTTCGAGCGGCGCATACTCCCGACCGGTGGTGTTCCGCAGGATTGCGATCTCTGCGTCCTCGTCCGGGTATGACACTCGAATGTCAAACAGGAATCGATCGAGCTGCGCTTCTGGAAGCGGGTAGGTTCCCTCCTGCTCGATCGGATTCTGGGTGGCCAGAACAAAGAACGGCGCCGGCAACGGCATGGTTTCACCGGCTACCGTTACGCTGTGCTCCTGCATTGCCTCGAGAAGCGCGGCCTGCGTACGCGGGGGAGCACGATTGATTTCATCGGCGAGAAGAATGTTCGCGAACACGGGCCCCTGCACGAAACGAAACAGACGCGAGTGTGACGCCGCATCCTCCTCCATTACTTCGGTTCCGGTGATGTCGGAGGGCACGAGGTCCGGCGTGAATTGAATGCGCCGAAACCCCAATCGCATCGCTTCCGAAACTGATCTGATCATCAGGGTCTTCGCCAGACCGGGCACGCCAACAAGCAGCGCGTGGCCGCCAGCCAGGAGCGCCATGAGAATCTCGTCGAGCACATTCTCCTGTCCGACAATTCGGCCCGCGACTTCCGCGCGTAGCCGTGCTGCGATCTCCAGCAGTTCGACCCGATCGTGCGAAATTGGCGATCCGTGATTCACAGTTGTCGATGCAGTCATCGAGAGCAATACGACATGATTGGAGTGGTCGTTGAGCAAACGGCGCTATCAGAGCACACGCGTTTGCACGTCAGGCGATTACCGGAAGTCTTACTTTCGGGAGACTGGATCGAACTGGAATTATCCAGAACACGTCACCGTCGAACCAGAACGCAGCGAGCTGACGGTACCGATCCGCGAGCTCAACCACAGATTGCATGTTCAGAGCAATCGCGACGCTCTTTTCGCAGTGGCTCCGATCTGGACTGCACGCGTTTATCCACATGTGCGCCAATCTCGAAGCCGCCAATTCCTGATGTAAGCTAGCGGCGAGACGCTCGTTCTCGGACGCCTTTTGGTGAGAGCCCATTGGATTCTGCGCGGAAACGATTCCGAACGACCGTCCGAAACCAATATCCTGGAAGAACTCTCGACTTGCTGAACTCACCACTTCCCTCAGATCGATAGTACGGGGAGGAATCGTTTCGAAGTGGAGCAGAGTGGAAGGGAAGCTACCCCAGTCTACGGGGGCTTCGACGGAGGGTCGGCTACTCAACCTATTTGACGGGCCCAGCAGGCGATTCCAATGGTAGCGAGACTGTGAATGCGCTTCCCTCGCCTACCTTGCTCGAGACTGTTACATCGCCTCCCAGGAGCCGCGCGAGACGTCGAGTAACGCTCAGCCCCAAGCCGGTGCCGCCGACCCGGCGAGTGCTGGGTTGCTCGACTTGCCAGAAGGCTTCGAATATCTGATCGCGGTGTTCCACCGCGATGCCAATCCCGGTGTCACGGACGATGTATCGAACGACTGGTCCGTCGTGCTGAACTATCAGCGTGACTCGTCCGGCCGGAGTGAATTTGACCGCATTGGAGAGCAGGTTCACCAGAATTTGCCGCACCTTCCCACTGTCCGTCGACATCGGAAGCGGATAGCCCGTGCCTACGACCTCCAGGGGAAGCGAACGTTCACGAGCCAGCGGCTCCACTAGTGTGGCGGCATCGTGCGCGATTTCATTGGCGTCCACATCTTCGGCAGAAACTACTTCGCGGCCGGCGTCGACCCGTGAGTATGATAAAATCTGATCGATAAGGTGGAGCAAGTGCTGCGCGCTGGCCTTCACTCGGCCGAGCTGGTGTTTCTGGGCATCGTTGACGGGCCCGGTTATGCCATCAGCCAGAAGTTCTTCGTAGCCTATGATAGCCGAAAGCGGAGTTCGCAATTCATGTGACATGACCGCTAGGAAGTTGCTCTTGGCAGTATTGGCGCTCTCAGCCACTTCGCGAGCCTTCTGTTCGCCGGCCAGCAGTTCCTCGCGCACTCGGTCGCTCTCGAAGGCCATACGGGACGCCCAGCTCACAAGCCAGACGAATATGACGACCGTCGCGAGCACATAAAGCGAGACGCCGAACGGCGTATCGTAGAACCCATTCTTTTCGCCGAGGAGGCGCATCCATCCGAGAAGGAACGGAACAACCACGGCGGCGGGAACCAGCCGTCTAGCAACGGTACCCGCGGCTCCGGGGTCCACCAAGAGCCTGGGCAATCCCGTTGTGCGCCTCGCAAACACGATGCCCAAGGCAAGCACGAACATACAGACTGCTGTGCTGACAGCCATTCCAGAGTACTCGCCCAGCGCGTACAACCGCGTCACACCGAACGCATAGCCGATCAATCCCAGAAACCCGATAGTCCCGCTCACCAGACCAATCCAGTGGGATAAGTTCTTCCCCGTTCGATCGTCGAAGTGGAGCGATACGATACCGATCCCTGTCAGCGTCATGCCGACGGTCGTGTTGAGAGCCATGCGACCCGGAGGGTCCCACTGAGCCCGGCGTAGTTGATCGCCGAACATGACGAGATCGAGACCGAGGTCCCGACCTTCAATCCACGACGCCAGTTCTATGAGGGCAATGAGAATCACCAGGCATGCGAGCACGATCGACGCAACGCGAAGGGGGAATGGCCGCTCACGCCTTGTCGCAAACGCGAGAGCTACCCCGGCCATCCCGAATTCAACACATGCCAGCGGCACCATCGTCACCCCACCCGGATAAAAACCGGTTGTGGGATCCAGGCCGCTATACCATTCGAACAGTATCCCGATCGACACGAGAACGACGAAGACGGCCGCCGCGAGCGGGAGCTGCTCGAAGAAGCGAATTACGCGGGCCTGCCCGCTTGACTGGTTCATGCGGATTGCAAAGGGTACACTAATCGTGGAAAGCTGTCCTCAATTTTCTTAGACTGCAACCACCGGCAAACACTTGTCGAGGCCGGTCCACCTGCACCAGTCGTTCCACAACGACAAATGAGCGATCCAGAAGTGGAGGAATCTCAGCTTGACGCTGGGACCTATCGTGCGTTTCAGCCACGCCTTAATCGCAGATTTGATGTGTGTGGCTATCTCTGCTTAGCAGGTTCTTAGCTTGTTCTGGCTCAATCGTTACCGGGCCTGGTCCTTGCCCCAACCAAAACCATGCCGAGTCATTCCGATTCCGTAATTCGGAACCATATCTGCGAAAAACTCACCGAAGCCCGGGCGCGTACCCTCCTCCTGGTGAGTTCGCTATCCGAAGACGATGTCCATCGCCAGCATGATGCGTTGATGAGCCCGATTCTCTGGGATCTTGGTCACATTATGCATTTCGAGGAACTGTGGCTCACGCGGAACGTGTCCGGACCAATTGAATTCTCTGAAATGCCAGGGATGTACAACCCGTTCGAGCACCCGCGTGCTACACGTGCGGCACTCCCACTGCCCACACTCGCACACGTAATAAGTACGGCAGCAGAGATCCGTTTGGATGTATTTGAGACGCTTCGTCATACGGATTTCAGATCTGGTAATCCGCTGCTCGCGGAGGCATTTATCTATCACATGGTTCTGCAGCACGAATACCAGCACAACGAAACCATTCTGCAGACTCTTCAGTTGAAGACAGGATCGTTGTATGCACCGCCCCGGGAATCGGCGCAGCCTCGCCCAGGTCAGGACAGCTTTGAGCGGATGATACATATCAGTTCGGGCGATTATTCTATCGGCACCAATGACAGAAGAGCGGCGTACGATAATGAAAGACCGCGTCACTCAATCCACAGCCCCACATTCGAGATTGACGCGGCTCCGGTAACGAACCTTGCATACGCTGAATTCATTGCCGACAATGGATACGGACGGAGGGAGCTATGGTCCGAAGCAGGTATCGCGTGGCTCGACCATTCCGCAGCCACCGCGCCGAAATACTGGCAAGCCGACAATGATGGCTGGATCGCGCGAACCATGGACCGCACTAGCCCGCTCGCTTCGAATGACCCAGTTTGCCACGTGTGCTACTACGAGGCTGATGCTTACGCGCGGTGGGCGGGCAAACGCCTTCCGACTGAGTACGAATGGGAGATCGCGGCGTCGTGGGATCCGGAGACCAATAACGCTCAGCGATTCCCATGGGGCGACGCGGAGCCAAATCGGTTGCTTGCCAACATCGACCAACTCGGTTTCGGCACTGCACCGATCGGAGCGTTCGAGCAGAACGTATCCCCATTCGGATGTTACGGAATGATCGGAGACGTCTGGGAGTGGACCTCAAGCGATTTCCATGGTTACCCCGGCTTCGTGGCATTTCCGTATCCGGAATACTCCGAGACATTTTTTGGTAGCGAGTACAAGGTGCTTCGTGGCGGCTCATGGGCGACGCGCTCCGGCGCAATACGAAACACGTTCCGCAACTGGGACTACCCTGTTCGGCGTCAGATATTCAGCGGCTTCCGTTGTGCCCGTGACGTTTGACCGGGCGCGCATGGTGCGCGAGTTACGTGAGGGGTTATCGGAGCAACCTCGGCGAATTCCGCCGAAATATTTCTACGACGAGCACGGCTCGCATCTGTTCGACGAAATAACACGATTGCCCGAATACTATCCGACCCGTGCGGAGCGAGAGCTGTTGATTCGCTGGAGCACGACGCTCGTTGGAATCGTCAAACCGCGAACGCTTGTGGAGCTTGGTGCGGGAAGCTCTGACAAGACGCGAACCATCCTGGACGAGATGCTTCGTGCTGCACCAAACGACGTGACTTATATCCCCGTTGATGTCAGCGCCGGGTTTCTTGCACAGTCCGCGGCGCAATTGCGGAGTGAATATCCTTCGCTTCGCATTGCCCCCGTCGCTGCTGATTTTTCCAGTCATTTCGCACTGCCGGAGCACCCGTCACCGGCGCTTCATGCCTTTTTGGGCAGTACAATCGGCAATTTCACGCCGGACGACGCTGTCGGACTCGTATCCAGTGTGCGCGAACGAATGGAGCCGGGCGACTACTTTCTCCTCGGCGTTGATCTTCGAAAGGATCCCACGTTGATCGAGAGTGCGTACAACGACAGCCGCGGAATAACCGCTCAGTTTAATCGGAACATGCTGTCCGTCATCAATGAATGCCTCGGCGCCAATTTCAATTTGCCGGCATTCGACCATTCCGCGATATACAACGAGCGAGAGCACCGCATCGAAATGCGGCTAATTGCCCGCGGAGAGCAGTCTGTTGTCATCCCCGATGTCGGCGACTTCACGTTTGCAGACGGCGACTGGATCCTGACTGAGGTCAGCTACAAGTACGATCGCAATCTCGCGAACAATGTGCTCGCGCGGAGCGAGCTCGTCCTGCGGGAGTGGTTCACAGATGACGCGGGCTTGTTCGCATTGGCTCTTTCAAGTCGCTGAACGATGGCATCTTCAAGTGAGACTCTGCGTGGCCTGGTCGAGCGACTGTTTCAACCGGCGACAGAGCCACGGCCCGACGGAGCGATGGGGGCAGAGCTCGAAGTCATACCAATTCGCACTCGGTCGCTCAGGCGCGTCCCAATCCATGCAAACCAGGAAGGCCCGGGGACCGCCGACATTGCCCGCGATGCTGCTCGCCGCGAAGGCTGGGAGGAGGAAGTCGACGAGTACGGTGCACCAAGATGGAACATGCTCGCTGGAGGTCGGCTCTGCTACGAACCCGGCGGTCAGTTCGAGATCGTCTCGCCGGTATTTGCATCTGCCGCTGACCTTTCAATTCACCTGCGTGATACTATTCGCGTCCTGCGAGCGTCGGCTGAAAGTGCGGATGTACAATTACTTACGCTAGGCATCGATCCGTATAACACGATCGACACCGTAGCACTTGAGCTACACGCGCCGCGATACGATGTCATGACCGCGTATTTCAATGGTATCGGCGAATCTGGCGCCCGCATGATGCGTCAGACCGCGTCGGTCCACGTGAGCGTCGAACTGGGCGCCCACGTAATGCAAAGGTGGGCGCTGTTGAACTCCCTAACTCCGTATCTGATCGCAATTTTTGCGAACTCCAGCCGGTACGGAGGCAGGCCAACGCGCTACGCCAGCTATCGCGCGCACCAGTGGCAAACACTCGACCCAACGCGCACCGGTTTGCCGTTCGATGCTGTCGACCCCGTGGGCGCGTATACCAGGTTCGCACGGAATGCAGGCCGCATACTGTCTGAGGACGGCCCTCATCTGACCACGCTCTTCCCCGAAATTCGCCCGCGCGGATATTTTGAAATTCGATCGCTTGACTCCATGGAACCGGATCGGATCGAGGAAGCCCTGCATTTCATTTCCAGAGTCGTTCATAATGCGGATGCTGCTGCGGCGGCGGCGAGTATAATCGGGCCTCCGGATTCGTCGCTGCTCTCCCGCGCAGCGTTGAACGGAAGATCCGACCCACTTCTCAGTGCGCGGATAGATCAGCTTGAGAAGTTGATCGCGGAAGCATCCGGGATAGATCCACGATAATGCACGAAACCGTCACTAACCTGCTGGAATCGTACGGCTACATATTCGTTTTTATTGTGGTCGCCGCCGAAAGCCTTGGGATTCCACTACCCGGCGAGACTGTGCTGGTGACGGCCGCGGCATACGCGGCTCTGGGTCACCTCGACATCTATGTCGTGATTTGCGTGGCGGCTGCCGCCGCAATCGTCGGAGACAATGGCGGATACTGGATTGGCTCCCGAGGCGGCATTGCAGTTATCCAACGCTGGGGCAGGATCCTGCACATAAATGAATCCCACATTGCCCGCGCGCATGCCTTTTTTGAACTCCACGGGGGGAAGACCGTCTTCTTCGGTCGGTTCATCGCGATCCTTCGAACATGGGCAGCCGTTCTCGCGGGCGTTGCGCGAATGCCGTATCGCAACTTCCTGATTTACAACGCAAGCGGCGCAATCATCTGGGCAAGTTTGTTCGGGGCACTCGGATACCTGTTTGGCA
Organism: Gemmatimonadaceae bacterium; assembly: GCA_039924325.1. Lineage (GTDB taxonomy): Bacteria > Gemmatimonadota > Gemmatimonadetes > Gemmatimonadales > Gemmatimonadaceae > Fen-1247. The sequence goes on along the minus strand of JBDTAZ010000002.1, from coordinate 808 downwards.
AGAATATCCCGAAGCTCGACCACCTCATTGGACAGACAAGCCTCGCTATTGTGCTGCTCGTCGCCCTTTTTGTGGTTATCGTCATCGCGTTCAGGTGGTTTCGCACGAACAGCGACGGAATTGCGGAGAGATCGGCGACCTCATGGCATCGAAGGGTTCACAGTAACAGGCTCGACACGTACGGGAGCAGATACCCACGCGTTTGGAACTTCCTTTCCGACAGATTTGCACGTGGTGAGTACTTGGGCCTTCATCTCACTATCGGCCTGCTAGTCAGCATCGGCGCACTCTGGTTGTTTGGCAGCATTACTGATGACGTAATTCACCACGATCCGCTGACCCAACTAGATGTGCTGATCTTTTATCAGCTCCGCGGCCACGCGACGACGTTTGGTGACACGCTGACGTCAGCGATTTCCTTCGTAGGCTCACCGGCAGTAGTCGCGCTGATTGCCATCGCTGTGGGCCTCTTCCTCATCGGCCGACGCAGATGGATTGTACTCGGAGGCTGGATAGCGGCGTTCGCCGGAGGGGCTGTCCTTGACTGGACGCTCAAACGGATCATCCAGCGCCCCCGACCGCCTGGCGCACTACTCTTCATGCACCGCTTCAGCTACAGTTTTCCGAGTGAGCATGCAATGGGGTCGTTCGTCGGCTACGGCATGCTCGCGTATCTACTCATCACCTTCTGGGCGACGAAGAATTCAACACGCGTTCTGATCGCCGTTGTAGGCCTCGTGCTGGTAGTCGCCGTCGGCTTCAGCCGGATTTATCTAGGACTTCACTACTTCAGCGATGTTATCGGAGG
>JBDTAZ010000001.1:0-21604 GCA_039924325.1 Gemmatimonadaceae bacterium | reverse complement strand
GAGCGACTCTACCACGATCCGGACCACTTCGGCATCTGTGAACAGACGGGAAAGGAAATCCCGTTTGCAAGACTCGACATCGTACCCTGGGCGAGAACCTGCTAGCGGGCTGTTGGATCGCCGCTGTTGGATCGCCGGTGTTGGATCGCCGCTGTTGGATCGCCGCTGTTGGATGGCCGCTGTAGGATGGCCGCTGTTGGATCGCCGCTGTAGGATGGCCGCTGTTGGATCCTGGCTCGCTGCTAAGCGACAGTGCTAGCCACCCGGCTTGCCGCCGATAGCCACGGGTTAGCGGGTCGAGTGCATGGGCCAAGCTTCCCGCACGCAGGCGAGAACCGACCAGATTCCCGAGCGACGTCGGGCTGGACAGCAACTCTGAATGCGACCCTCGATGGTTGTAAATCTCACCGAGCTTTAATTCACCGTTAGAAAATCATCGGTGCGATATCGAACGATGGTACGGTCTTTTAGTTTTCAAGCTCCTTCTGCCCGGAAACCTCCGTTTGATCGAGCTGCACGCCCTTGGTCAGTGCCTGATCCGTACGGGGATCGCTTCAATCACCCCCCGAGCGGACATGTGCTTCGCGCTCACAGCCTACCTGACACGCCAGCGTGGAACGCGAGTGTCACGGCGGACGATCGAGCGTTTCTTCTGGCCCACCATGCGCGGTGGCGATGCCGCGCACTCGCTCAGCGAGTTGATTCACAAGCTCCGAAGGAAGGGAGTCATGATCCAGCGTGATGACGCCTCCTGCATCTGGCTACCGCGGGACGCGGCATCCATTGACATTGATTCGCTTTGCCTGGAACCGCATAGCCTCATAGCAGAGAAGGATCTCTCTATCCTACCCGGCTATGCACCGCGCTCCTCACCCGCCTTCAACGACTGGGTCGACGAATGGCGCGATCAACTCCAGCTCCGTGTCCTTCATGACGTGGTTGCGGCAACTTCCACGGCGGCCGCGCAGCAGGACTGGAGCCTCGCGTTGTCTCTCGCGAATCAGGCGCTTAAGCTTGACCCGGATAACGAGTCCGCCCTCAGAATCCGCGCACTCGCTGCAGGCAGTCTATCTCGCGAGTCACCTTCCAGCGTCACTCGAGAAAAGCTGATTGTTCGCAGCGCTCCGATCGCAACGCAACTTCGCGAGCCGACACACATTTCCAAGTGGCGTAGACAAGCATCAATGTCGGCGGCGGCCCTGGATACTCCTCTGGTTGGCCGAGAACTCCCCGCGAAGCGACTGCGGAACGAAGCAGAACGAGCACTGCGGGGTGACGTGTGTTCGGTTTATGTCTCGGCGCAAGCTGGAATCGGCAAGAGCCGGCTGGTACGCGACCTTGCCGCTTGGATGAGTGAGCACGGCGCCGCAGTGTGCGCCGTAGCATGTGATCGCCTGGACGGCCACCATCCATTATCTGCATTCGTTGAGGCAGTTCCGATCCTCCAGTCGTTGCCAGGCGCAGCCGGCTGTGCGCCCAGCACGCTGGAATGTCTTGCCCGGATTACCAAGCCGACGCTGGAATCGACGGCATCCGACTCCCGTGCCGACGCGACGCAGCTGACCGCCTCAATTCGCGCGTCCGTGCTCGACCTGATCGACGCGGTCGCTGACGAACAGGCCTTGCTACTGGTTGTCGAGGACGTCCACTGGATTGATCCTGTCTCATGGTCGCTCCTGCGGACTATTGCGACCAGAGCCAATCGATCACTACTGCTCGTCTGCACGTCACGATTGGGTTGGCAGTACAGCACGTGGGGTCCTCCAGAGACATTCCGGATGGAGGAATTAGGCGCACTCGATCCGCACGCGGCGCGCACGCATCTATGCGATTATCTCGCGCGACTGGATCGATCTGCGGACGACGAGTATCTCGATTGGTGCGTTGACACGGCCAACGGCAATCCTTATTTCATTGAAGAACTCGTGAATTATTGGGTGTCCACGGGCGAGCAGTATTCCGCACCGCCTTTGCTCGTCGCGTTGGTGGAAGCGCGGCTCGCGCACATCCGTCCAGATGCGCTCCGCGTGATCCAGGCGGCTGCAATACTGGGCAAGCACAGCACGGTTGACCTGCTGCAGCGTGTACTCGAGTTCCCGACGCACACGATGTTCTCCTCAATCGAGGAGCTCGGACAGGCCGCGCTCCTTACTATTCCCGGGCTGACTGAACCGACGGGAAACGCGCCGGTGGTTTGCCGACACGATCTCATTGCTCGTGCGACGACACGCGGCCTCTCCGGCCCCGGTCGCGCATTGCTGCACCATGCGGCGGCGCGAGCCATTGAGTCGGCACACGAGGACGACCAATCCGCCGAACTCCTCTGGGACTGTGCAGAACACTGGCACGCCGCAGGCCGAACTGATCGATCCGTTCGCGCCGCCATCGCCTGCGCACGACACCTCTACGATATGGGTCTCGTACACGACGCAGTCAAACGATGCGAAGCGACACTCGCAACGTGCCATACCGATGCCGCCCGGGAAAGTGTTCTCCGAATGATGGCGCAAGCGCAATATGCCGCGCGCGAATGGCGGTCATTCTGCGAGACTGTGAAGCAGATACGATCGCTCCGATTTGGTTGCAGCACGACAACGCCAATGCACGATGACCTCGAACTCATGGAATTGAACGTGCAAAGAAGGCTCCATCGGGAATGGAACAGCAGCCTGACGGCGGCAATGAGATGCGTGAATTCCGCGGCTGCAGATAGAACTCACAGGGTACGCGCGGCAATCTTCGCTCTCAAGATCGCGACGAACGTAGGTGCGCTCGACGACATGGACGTCACTTACAAGGCCGTCGCGCCGCTTGCCAGTGCCGATGATGTAACCGTGATAGACCGGCTGACACTCGCTATGGTCTATCACGCGATCCGTGGTGAAACCAGCTCGGCCGCGGAAGTTGCGCATGAGCTTCTTGCGTATGCCGAACGAACTCTTCCGCCGCGCCACCGTATTGGCGTGATGATGGACTGCGCAGAAGCTCTCCGCCGCGGCGCGGGCCTCACCGACGCAGCGGAAGTCTACGACTCAGTGTTCCACACAGCAGTGCCGCTGCGATGTTTCGATATCGCTGCCTCCGCGACTCACAGACTCATTGAGATCTGCTGCGACTCCTCCCAGATGGATCGTGCGGAAATGTGCGTAACGCGTTATCGCAACCTCCGCAGGCCAAAGATCGAATTGCGAAACCACCGACATCTACGACTCGCCATCGCGCGCGTTCACGTATGGCGTAAGGAGTGGGACTCGGCGGCCAATCTCATGGAGTTCCCGAAGTGCGAACCGGCATGGAAGGATAGAGTCGGTCTTTTCAGGAGCGCCGCCCTCGCGGTAAAGATCCGTCTGGATATCGGTCGCTCGGAAGACAAGTCGACGCTCAAAGAATGGATCGCGCAGCTCGCTCCGCTCAACGAGTGCATGCGCTCAACGGGAACCCAGGACTACGAGACGTACTCGCTTTACCTGGCCCATCGATATGTCGGCGATTTAGACACGGCGGAGACGTTGCTCCGGAACTACGTCAGTGACGAACGCAGGGACTACGCACCTCTGTCACTGGAGATCACCAACCAGATTGGACGGCTGGGAGCTAGGCCTGAGAGGCGAGTCGCAAACGCGGCACTTCCTGCGTGTGCGGCAGCGACTGATGAGCCGTGTGCTTGAACAGCTCACCAAACCGGCCGCTGCTAAGCAGCGCGTCGCAAATCGTCGGGTCGAACTGCCGACCGCGATGCTTTATCAGTTCTGATCGCACAGCGTCGGCATCCAACGCCTTGCGGTAAGGACGGTCGGATGTCATCGCGTCGATTGTGTCCGCAAACATGATGATTCGCGAAGCCAGGGGAATGCGGTCTCCGGCCAACCCGTCCGGATATCCAGTCCCATCCCAGTTCTCATGATGGTGCCGTACAGCTGGCACCACATCTCGAAGCTGCGAGACTTTCGCGACAAGCTCTTCGCTCTTGATCGGATGAGTTTGCATGATGGCATTCTCTTCGTCAGTCAATCGCCCTGGTTTGAGCAGGATCGGGGCAAAGACTTCGTGGATCTTGCAGACATCGTGAAGCAGCGCGGCGATCTCTACCCGCTTGACGACCGAAAGGCGAAGCCCCACAATCTGCGCTATGACTTTTGCATGCTCGGATACGCGGCGAGAGTGACCAGACGTGTATGGGTCTCGTGCTTCGATTGCGGCGACCATCAACTCGAGCAGTTCCTGATTCGCCTTCTCCAACTGGAGGTTCACGTTGTACAACTCGCGCAACCCAAGGAGAAATACAGCGATCACAAACGCGCCAGGTGCGCCATACTTCGCGTAGACCCACGCGAGGCCGGCAATCATCGGGAGTGCTAGTACATCATACGCCAGAGTACCGAGGTTGTTCTCAACCCACACCTCATGAAACGAGCGACGCTCGCTCAATGCGACGACTCCGCTGACCGAGCTGCTGTTTACCGCGGAGTAGGCAATGAATAGCATGCCAAGCGCGAGGTACGGCAAGTTCGTCGCGGTGAGAACTGAAGTACCACCAAACGCACGGTAGACCAAAATGGCCGCTGCGATGGATAGCGTGTGCTGGCAGATGTTGAAGACGCCGCGCTCCCAGGGTCTGCGGCGCACCATCTGCACGATGACATTTACGAGCAGTACACCAACCGCTGTGGACCAGTCCGGCGCTATCGCGGCACTTGCTAGGAATGGGACGAAGGACACCGAGCCCGACGTATGACGCGCCAGGGTGTGTCCCATAATGTGCGTCCCCAGAGCGATCACGCTCAGGGTAGCAACAGCTCTGAAATGCGATGCGTCCACATGGGGCGCGATCCAGACGAGCAGTGCGAGTGCGGCACCTGCAAGAAGCGCCGTCGTTAAAATGTACGTGCGAACCGGTTGTTTCATATGATAGCGAGGACCCCCGTCCACGACCTTAAGTCCAATCCTGCGAACCACCGCCAGAAAACATTGCGGTGAAAAATCTCATCATGAACATCATTTTCGCGTCACCTCCCATCCGTTTTGTCACGTCGCTCGCGCGCACGTGCATAACTGCAAAGGTTGGCTCCGCTCATTCCTACCGATTCCTACCGTCTCAACTCCGCTAGGTCGGGGAACGGGGGTTTTGTTTTGATTAGTCTATAGGTTGTCTCGAAGTAAGCATCAGGTCGCGATTTCCAGATACTGCTCGCTACGCGCCGTATTCCAACCAACGGTTTGTAGCGTCCAGCACGGCAAGAACAGATGCCGTTTCGGCACTATCACTCACTTCGCACGTTCCGGCCAGCAACCGAACTTCTCGGCCATGTCTCACCGCAACTCCAACGAAGATGAACTTCCGGTCAAATGCTTCAAAAACTCTTACGCCTTCCAAGCCAAACTGACGATCCTTCGAGTCCGCATCGCCAATCGCCAGACATGCTGCACGCGCGGCCAACTCCAACCGCGCACGATCGCCATCGACTCCACGCGCTTCGCCAATAAACGACGTGCCGTCCTTGATCAACGACACCCGGCACGATACTCCACGCGCGCGGGATCCTCGCACTTCCACGTCCTCGAAATAGATCCGGCGACGCGGACCGTCCAATCCTGGGGTCGGCATGTAAACACCCATCCCCTCAGTATCGGCACCGGTCCTGCTTTTCGGAGGTGCTATCGGGGACGGCGTCGAGCTCGGCGGTGCCTGTTTCGGCTGCGGTGGAGGTGCCTCGCTTACCGCCGCAATCGATACGCGGCGATGGTCGATTCGTAGCCCAAGGTGAGCGAACAGCGCACTCTCCACGTTGCGCACAGTCTGCTTGGCCGGGACTTCTGAAGTCGTCAGGATGTGTACCTCCTGGATCGACCCCTCTCCGTTGTCCACTACCCGTACGGAAACCACCCCGGGCAGGGTTCGAATAAGTTCTTCGGCTTGCTCCCCGAGCCGTGCGGGCGTCACAAATGTAGTCACGCTATTAAGGAACTAAAGTTTGTCCGCGCCTGACGATGATCGCCCGCACGCTGGTCATCGGACTCGATGGCCCCTAAAGACACCAGCCCGCCAAGGTGAGTTACGGCAATCTCCCCTTTGGCGGCCCTGACAAAGTGCGGCCTCAAGCGCGTTTAGGCAATAGTGGCGTATCCATCGGGAATATCATAATCCTTGAGCTTCCGGTATAATGTCCGCTCCCCAATACCTAAAAGTTCGGCAGCTCGACGCCGATTTCCATCGGTTTCTCGCAGAGCGGCTTCGATGGCCCCCCGCTCAATCTCGGCCATCGTCATTCCAGGCGTCACCGTCAGCACGTTCCTGGGCGGGGCGGATTCCGGGGCGAGCGCAGCCACCACCGGCCGACCCGCGAGCCCTGGCACGTCAGTCGACGTCGCAACCTCGAACCCATTTTCCGCAGTCGGCTGACTCTCGTCCACACGACGCCTCAGTTCGTCCAGCTGAATCCGCAACTCCACCAGGCTGTGGACGATGAATTCCAGCTCCCGACCGGCCATCCCGGCCTCCGCGCTCCGGGCCAGTACCTGCGGAACGCGAACCGGCAGAAGGCTGGACCCTTCCCTCACTTCGGCAGGGATGTCGGAGGCAGTGATTTCGCGGCCGGGTGCCAGAACGACCATGCTCTCGATCAAGTTCTTGAGCTGTCGTACGTTGCCCGGCCACGCATAATCAGACATGATCTGCATTGCGTCAGCGGAAATCCCGTGGAACGGCCGGTCGTGCTGTGCAGAAAACTGGCGTACAAACCGTCGCACGAGCAGCGGAATGTCGCCACGCCGCTCACGCAAAGGCGGAAGGTAGATGCTCAGCACATTCAATCGATAATAAAGATCCGATCGAAATCGACCTTCCTCGACCAAAGCGCGCAGCGGTTGGTTCGTCGCTGTCACGACTCGCACGTTTACTTTGATAGGATTCGCCCCACCCACGCGGGTAACTTCACGCTCTTCGAGCACGCGAAGGAGCTTCACCTGAGTCGCGGGCGGAATATCGCCAATCTCGTCCAGAAACAGTGTTCCCGTATCCGCAAGCTCGAATCGGCCAATACGCCGCTCGGCAGCTCCGGTGAACGCCCCTTTCTCGTGTCCGAACAGCTCGCTCTCCAGCAGCGTCTCCGGCAACGCTCCGACATTCACCGCAATAAATGGTCGGCCACGACGCGGGCTCAGCTGGTGGATCGCGCGAGCAACCAGTTCCTTTCCGGTGCCGCTCTCACCCTGGATAAGTACAGTGCTTGACACGGGAGCCATTTGCTCTACGCGCACCAAAACTTCGCGAATCGCATCAGATTGACCCACCAATCCAGTCGATTCGGCAAGGCGGCGGCGCTCCAGTACGCGCTTGACTGCATCGACCAGATCTTCTGTAACGACGGGCTTGACGTAAACGTCGACAAATCCTATCGATCGCAAACGTTCGATCAGTTGTGGGTCCGCTACATCAGCGAGACCGATGACTGCGGTGCCCTCCCACAACTGATCGCGCACGACCTGTCGTACTGCCGGATCGGCAATATTGCCAGTGAGCACGATCAACTCTGGGCGAGTGCGCCGAATCTCCGTGGAAAGATTATCCACAGCTGAGACAACGGAAGTTGTGATACCAGCGGCTTCCAACAGTGCGTTCAGTCGTACCGCTGGCTCAACATCCGCAAGCGTTATGAGAACTGTCGCGCCACCACTACGCGCCATGCGCATTCCCGTGTTCGGTCGCGCGCCCACTCAAAATGTCGCACGCATGCTCGACGATTGGGGTGAGAACCGCGAGACCGTCGCGAACTCCGCCGACGGATCCGGGCAGGTTGACAATCAGCGTTCGTCCGCGAACTCCGGCAATACCACGCGATAAGACGGCGCGCGGGAAACGCGTCGCATTGTCGCGCATCTGATCCACAAAGCCGGGCGCCTCGGCGTCAATCACTGCGCGCGTCGCCTCGGGCGTGACATCGCGCTTGGCCAGACCGGTACCCCCAGTTGTCACTACGAGATCAGAGCCGGCGCCGTCGCACGCATCCAGCAGCGCACGGACGATGTCCACCGATTCGTCAGCGACAGTTACGCGGGACGCAACCTTATAACCGCGCTCGATGGCCCAATCGACGATGCTGTCTCCGGAAGCATCAGCGCGCCGTCCGCCTGCGACTGAATCCGAAACAGTGATGACTGTCAGGTTCAACGATGCGACGCGTTCTTGTAGAAAGGCATCTTCTGCACAATCGCCGGCAACAGCTTCCCGCGGATCTCCACTTCGAACTCAGCGCCTTCCTTCGCCATATCGAGCGGCAGGTACGCAGTGCCGATCGCAATGCCAAGCGTCGGGCTCATCGTTCCGCTGCGGACCTCGCCACTTGGCAGGCCGGAACAGTGGACGGCATACCCGTGACGCGGAAACGCGCGGTCAGGCATCGTGAAACCTATGAGCTTGCGCGGTATCCCCGCTGCCTTTTGTTGCTCCAGTGCTGCCTTGCCGACAAAATCTCCCTTCTTGAGCTTCACCAGCCAGCCAAGCCCGGCTTCATACGGAGTGGTAGTGTCATCGATATCGTTTCCGTACAGGGCCATCCCCATCTCAAGACGGAGCGTATCGCGCGCGCCGAGGCCCGCCGGCACCACTGAGCCTTCGGCCATTATCGCGGTCCACATCTCTACCGCGCGTGATGCGTCGAAGTAGAGTTCGAAGCCGTCCTCGCCGGTATAGCCCGTTCGCGAAAGGATTACGTCTGGAATTTCCGCGACAGTCGTTACCTGAAAGTGGTAGTACGCGATGTCATCGAGATTCACTTTCGTGAACTTTGCCATGACTTCTTGCGCACGCGGTCCCTGTAGAGCAAGTAATGCGATGCTGTCGCTCACGTCTTCGATGCTGCAGTCGAATCTATCCATGTAAGATGTGATATGCGCGAGATCCTTATCCTTGTTCGACGCATTGACAACAACCATGAGCTGATCTGCAAATCGATAGACAAGACAATCATCCACAATCGTGCCGTTCTCGTGGAGAATTGTCGAGTAGTGCGCCTGGCCGATTGCGAGCGCGGCAACATCGTTGGTCGTGACGAAATTTATCAAATCGACGGCCTGCGGTCCGCGAACCATGAATTCGCCCATATGACTCACGTCGAACAGCCCGACAGCTTCACGCACCGACTTGTGCTCGGAGGTGATACCAGCAGGATATTGGACGGGCATCTCGAAGCCAGCGAAGGAAACCATCTTCGCGCCAAGCGCAACGTGCACTTCGTGCAAGGGTGTGCGTTGTGTCAAAGCGTTTCTCCTCCCATGAGCACCGCCATTATCGCCTTCTGAATGTGCAACCTGTTCTCCGCTTCGTCCCACACCCGACTCTGCGGGCCGTCGATGACGTCGGCTGTCACCTCCTCGCCGCGGTGAGCTGGCAGGCAATGCAGAAAGATTGCACCCTTGGCCGCCTCGGACATGAGCGACGAGTCTACACAGAACCCGTGGAATGCCTTTTCTCGTGCTGCTTGCTCCTCTTCCTGGCCCATCGAGGCCCAGACATCTGTAGTCACAACATCGGCTCCTCGTGACGCTTCGCGTGGGTCCCTGACAAGCGTCACGTTGGCGCGAGTCCGAGCACGCGCGAGCATGCCAGCGTCAGGATCGTATCCGGCCGGACACGCAAGCGACAGGTCGAAGCCGAGTACGAAGGCCGCATTCATCCAGGAGTTTGCCATGTTATTTCCGTCGCCGATCCACGCCACCTTCTTACCAGTGACGCTCCCAAGCTGTTGTCGCACCGTCAGGAGATCCGCAAGAACCTGGCAGGGATGAAGCAGGTCAGTAAGCCCGTTGATAACAGGGATGGATGCGTCGCGCGCCAGTGATTCCACATCCGCGTGTGCGAACGTGCGAATCATTATTCCGTTTACGTAACGCGAGAGCACCTTGGCGGTGTCAGATATCGGCTCGCCGCGGCCCAGCTGGACGTCACGCGGCGACAGAAACAGTGCGTGACCACCAAGTTGATATGTCCCGACTTCGAAAGAAACGCGCGTCCTCGTAGACGCCTTCATGAAGATCATGGCTAACGTCTGGCCCGACAGCGGCGTCTTCTTGTAGGCGCCAGTCCGCATGGACTCGGCGAGCGCAAAAAGTGCGTCGAGTTCGTCCGCAGAAAAGTCCGGAATGGCGAGAAAGTCGCGGTGTTCGTTGGTCATATTTTTCGAAATTTCAGTAAATAATTACCCGTGGAGCCTGATCAATTCTAGCGGACTCGGCTTCCAGTGCGAGCGATGGCGGTTAACCTCGCCGGCACCATGCGGCGTCGGGCCTCGGTTGCCAGTCCATCTGGCCCTCTGCGACCCCGCCAGCGCCCGAGACAATCAAGGCCTGAGACGGCGCGACCGGAATTACAGAATGTACCGACGAAGATCTTCGTCTTCGACAACCTTCTCCAACCGTCGCCTGACCATTTCGGCGTCGACGGTTACCGGCTCCTTCCCTCCGTCCGGAAGTTCGTAAAGGACGTCTTCAAGCAGTGTGGTCATGACCGTGTGAAGTCGACGCGCTCCAATATTCTCCATCCGGTCATTGGCATGCGCCGCGGTCCGCGCGATTTCAGCGACGCCCTCGGCAGTGAATGAGAGCGACGCACCTTCAGACGCAACCAGAGCGGAGTATTGCTTGGTGAGCGCATTCTCCGGCTCTGTCATGATTCGAACGAAGTCGGCTTCGGTAAGCGGCTTCAACTCAACGCGGATTGGGAATCGCCCCTGCAGCTCCGGAATGAGATCGCTCGGTTTGGACACGTGAAACGCACCGGCAGCGACAAATAGAACGTGGTCGGTTTTTACATTCCCGTATTTTGTCGACACGGTAGACCCTTCGACGATCGGCAGCAAATCTCTCTGCACACCTTCGCGCGACACATCGGGACCGCCACTCTCACCACGCTGACCGGCAATCTTGTCGATTTCATCGAGGAAGATGATCCCCATCTGCTCGACCCGCTCCAGCGCGTCTGTTACCAATTCATCCTGGTCGATAAGCTTGTCCAGCTCTTCATCCATCAGAATGCGACGCGCCTCGGGGACTTTGACAGTGCGCTTCTTGCTGCGCTTGGGCATCATCTCGCGCAACATGTCGGAGAAGTTCTCCATTCCGTCAGGCGCACCCTGCGGAACCATCATGTCGAACATCATCGGCGCGTTCTGACGAACGTCGAGCTCAACTTCGCGCTTGTCCAGCTCTCCGGCACGTAGTAGCAGCTTGAGTTTGTCGCGCGTCCGCTGATGGCGATCGCGCGCCGCTTCGACCTCCTTCGTTACACCGCCGCTCCCCGACACGAAGAAAACTTGCTCGTCGTGATGCGCGGTCTGCGCGTCCGGTGTCGCAACGGCGTCCACTGGAACCGGTAGCAGGAGATCCAGCAACCGCTCGTCCACTCTTTCAACAGCGAGCTCCTCCACCTCGCTCTCTCGATCGTCGCGCACCATGCTGATCGCCGCTTCGACGAGATCTCGCACCATCGATTCGACGTCACGTCCCACGTATCCAACTTCAGTAAATTTGGAGGCTTCAACTTTAACGAACGGCGCTCCAGCGAGCTTGGCCAGACGTCGAGCTATCTCGGTCTTGCCGACTCCCGTTGGACCGACAAGAATGATGTTGTTCGGCGATATCTCATCTCGGATAGACTCGGGAGCACGTTGCCGCCGCCAGCGATTTCTGAGCGCGATCGCAACTGCGCGTTTGGCGTCCCCCTGTCCAACTATATAACGGTCAAGCTCCTGGACTATCTGCCGCGGCGTAAGATCGGCGAGCTTGGCGAGCGCCTGCTGTGTGCGTGGCGATGCCATCTCTATACTCCCGGCTCGATGATGGTGATGTTCGTGTTGGTGTAGACACAGATCTCACCGGCAATCGTTAGCGCCCGACGCACAATGTCGCGCGGCTCCAGATCTGTGGCCTGCATCAGCGCGCGCGCAGCCGCAAGTGCGTAGGTTCCCCCAGATCCGATTGCAAGAATCCCGTCATCCGGTTCGATGATGTCGCCGGTTCCTGAGATGATGAACCCGTGCTCGCGCGATACGACAACGAGAAGCGCCTCGAGCCGCCGAAGCACGCGATCGCTGCGCCAGTCCTTGGCAAGGTCGACTGCGGCACGTGGCAGATTATCCGGAAAGCGTTTCAGCTTCTCTTCGAACTTCTCGAAGAGGGTGAACGCATCCGCCGCGGCGCCAGCGAAGCCAGCCAGGAGCCGGCCGTTCTGAAGTGTGCGGACCTTCTGGGCATTCGATTTCATCACCGTATCCCCCACGGTGACCTGGCCGTCGCCTCCGAGTGCGACCTGTCCATTGCGGCGCACGGCAAGGATCGTCGTGGCGCGAATTGTCGGAAGAGTGCTGTGCATCCCCTAAAGAAATAGCCGTGCGCCCCCTTTTTGCACTCTCATGACTCCAGCCGCCGAGAAATGGCCAGTGCGACGTCCATTCCGAGGACTTCCAGCTCGGCGAGCGTCACCCAGTCGCAATACAGGAGCCGCCATGCGTGTGGAGTACATACCAATTGGAGCCGGGATTATTCTGGTCCTCGTCGGGCTCGCGCTCATCTGGGACGCCGTGGGACCCCAACTGGTCGGCCCGATGCGGGATCGACGGCGTCGCACGCGCGCTGAGATCAACCTCGCCGGCGAGGTTATGGCCGGCGCTGGAATTGGACTTTTAGGCGTCGCCCTCAGTGGGCGGGATTGGAGACTCGAGACAGCCACCGTACTGGTCGGTACGATTTGCATCACTGTCGGTACGTTAAAGAACTGGAAATATTTTCGCGAACTGTTGCTTTTCCGTGGCTCCGCGAGGCGAGGATTGGAGCGGGATGTCACAAAATCGGACAAAATGCGCATTAGGTAAATTGCGCGCAGTCATTTTATGATACAGTCGTAGCAAGCATCACCTCGCTTCGGCAAGCTGTTTGCTTCATACCGTACCATGGCAACCTACGACGAAAACCTCCTTATCCGTGCACTTCCTCCGGAGACGGCGCGCCGGCTCGCCGAACATCTCGTTATACTCGACACCCCGTCCAAGACGGAAATCTTTCAACCAGGCGATACCGTCTCCCGGGTTTACTTCCCGCTCGATGCCGTCATATCCATGACCGCTCCCGTGAGCGGCGGATGGGGCGAGGTGGCCACCGTCGGCCAGGAAGGGATGGTTGGTCTTCCGACGCTCTTCGGGACTGACATGGCGAACATGCGGTGCTTCGTTCAAATCGGCGGACGGACCGCGACCGCGCCGGCAGACAAGTTCGTCACGTTGCTCGAGAACGACGACGCGCTCCGTTCGGTGTTACTCCGCTACGCGCACGCGATGTTTACCCAAGTCGGACAGTCCGTCGTGTGTAATCAACGCCATTCGCTTAGCCAGCGGTGTGCCCGGTGGCTGCTGATGACGCACGATCGTGTGCCTGGCGACAAGTTCCACCTCACGCACGAGTATCTCGCTGTCATGCTTGGAGTGAGGCGCGCTGGTGTCACCGTCGCCGCCGGCAACCTTCAGAAGGCCGGACTTATCCGCTATAAACGCGGTGAGATCGTGATAACTGACCGAGCAGGCTTGGAAGCCGAGTCGTGTGAATGCTACCGGGTGGTCGCAGCCGTATACGACAGATTGATTGGTCAGGTAATCGAGAAGAGCTAACGTCCTTGATGCGGCGGTTTCTCGGCTGACTTGGCGGACTTGGAATACGACTCCATTTCGATCGCATCGAGAGGGCGAAGCAGAAGATCGAGGGCGAGCCACATGAGCCGTGACACCGGGTAAAGAATTATCGGAGCCACGATCATCGCGATGATCAGAGAGTATTCGACGCCGGCCCACGGAACGTCGGGCCATCTGGCAATCACAACGAACAGCAACACCGCCGCGAACAGCAACTCCGCGAGCACGATGTTGAAAAACATTCCGCCGAGCCTGTTGTCGTCCGCCTCTCCACGGTCAAGCTGTAGTCCGCACGTCGGGCAACATCGTTCCAGCGAGAACCACCTGCGAATCACTTTGGGTCCTCCGCAGTTGGGACAGCGCAGAAACAGCGAAAGCGCGAATGCGCGCAGCACATCTCGCACACGCGGAACCACCATTTCACCGCGGCTGGTCATCTCTCCGGGCTCCGCCGCGTGGATTACCTCAGCGTACTTCCAGACGGACTCCAGCAAACGGGCGGTGGGTTCCTCCGGGAAATTCTCCGCGATCTCGCTTCGCCGTACCTCCCCGTCAGCCGAGGCGAACAAAAGAAATTGTGTCTGACGTCGGCGGCGCCCTGGACGAGCATCGGCAACCTCTTCAATTCGACGATCGACAGTCCATGATGCACCGTGCACAAATAAGAACAATGCCATCGGTGGTCCCGACGCGCACTACGCGCGCGGATGCGCAGACTTGTAGGCCTGCTTCAAGCGTTCGACGCTGGTGTGAGTATAAATTTGGGTCGATTGCACGGACGCGTGACCAAGCAGTTCCTGTACTGCACGTAGATCTGCGCCAGCATCCAGCATGTGAGTAGCAAACGTGTGACGCAGGGAGTGAGTGGACAGGCCAGCGCTCTCGCTCACCAAATCGAGCAATCCCGTCATCGCATTCTGAAGCGCGCGCGCACTCATGCGGCGTCCCTGGGATGAAAGAAAGAACGCGGTTCGGTCCCCCTTTTCGCCGACACCACGCAGCAAGTCATCACGTCTCGCCTCGTAATTTCTGAGTGCAAGAGTGGCCCGATCACCGAGCGGAACGATTCTCTCCTTCCGCCCCTTGCCACGTACCTTCACCTGATTGGTCAGCATGTCAAGTGAATCGCGGTTTATGCCGCGCACCTCTGAAAGTCTGAGACCTGCTGAGTAGAACAGCTCTAGGATCGCGAGGTTGCGCACGTCTGTAAACCGGCCGCCCTCGGAGCGCGTCTGCGCAGCGCTGAAAAGTGTCCCCATCTGCGCGAGGTCAAGATATTCCGGAAGATGCTTGTCGCGCTTTGGTGCGCCGACAGCGCGCGCCGGATTGGCTTCCACGATCTCGTTCCGATGCAGGTATTTATAAAAGGACCGCACAGCCGACAACGACCGACCAGCGGACCGCTTGCTCACCCCACGCCTAACCAGATGTGCGAGAAACCCGCGGATTGCCAGTCTGTCTACACCCTGCCATGACCATCCTTCAGTACCGTAGTAAGTGCCGAGGTAGGCGACAAACTCTGCAAGGTCACGCGTATACGCCTTGATCGTATTCGGAGAAACATCCCGCTCCTTCTCCATGTGCTCGAGGAATTCCGCAACACGGTCTATTCCGTCAGTCATACAGCCGCCACCGGCAAATCCACAAGGTAGCTCTGGCGCCACTCGCGCATATCCCGAACAGCGCGCTCAGCCATCCGCTCCTTCTTGACACGCTTGTCGCGAATCCGTTCGTCAAGATCGTCAACGAGACCGAAATTCGCATTCATTGGCTGAAAGTGGCGGGGGTCCGCTTCACGGAGATAACGATACAGCGCGCCCAGCATCGTGGTGGCCGGCGGCGTGAGCGGCGCCTGCCCGCGCAGAACCCGCGACAGGTTGATCCCCGCGAGAAGTCCCGACGCGGTACTCTCGGTGTAACCCTCGACTCCAGTAATCTGCCCCGCCAGGAAGATCCTCTCATCATCCTTGAGCGCCATCACGGGCGTGAGAACGCTCGGCGAATTTACGTATGAGTTACGGTGGATCGAACCATACCGCAGAAACTCCGCGTTCTCGAGGCCGGGGATCATTCGGAAGACGCGCTGCTGCTCGGGGATCCGCAAGCGCGTCTGGAAGCCCACGAGATTCCATAAGCGACCAGCGCGGTCCTCGCGTCGCAATTGCACTACAGCATGAGGTCTGACACCCGTGCGCGGATCCGACAACCCGACTGGCTTGAGCGGGCCGAAGCGCAGCGTTTCGTGGCCACGCGAGTTCATCTCCTCGACCGGCATACAGCCGGAGAAGTAGGGCACCTTGTCGAATTCGTGACCGTGGAACTGATCTGCTGTATCAAGAGCCAAAACGAAGGCCTCGTACTCCTGCCGGTCCATCGGACAGTTCAGATATGCGCCATCAGTCGCGCCATCCATTGTTTCCTTGCCATATCTCGATGCGGTAAACACACGAGTCTCGTCGATTGAATCGCGCGACACGACCGGGGCAATCGCATCGTAGAATGCCAGGGACTCGACACCCAGCCGTTCCCGCAGCGCGAATGCGAGACCGTCGCCCGTGAGCGGGCCCGTTGCAATAACTGCAGGGCCGGCCGGGACGTCGTTGACCTCGCCGCGCACGACGGTGATTCGAGGATGCGATGTGATTCGCTCTGTGACGGTCGCCGCGAAAACATCTCGATCCACTGCGAGCGCGGACCCAGCAGCAACCCGCGCCATGTCCGCGCATTCAAGCACCAGACAACCAAGCTCCCGCATCTCAGCCTTGATCGCGCCGTGCGCGGTCGAGAGTTCGGTGCTCTTGAACGTGTTCGAGCAAACCAGCTCCGCCAGTCGGTCAGTCCGATGCGCTTCAGTCTGCCGCACCGGACGCATCTCGTGCAACGCTACATCGTGCCCGCGCTGCGCCAGTTGCCACGCAGCTTCCGACCCAGCGAGGCCACCGCCAATGACGGTGACCACTTCGTCATGCAACGACGGCCTCCACGGGTTGCGCTACCACATCCCACTCGTTCTGACACTTCATGCATCGACGATATTCACCGCGCGCCTTGGTAGATTTGGCCTCCGCACCGACAAATCCGCACTCCGGACAAGTCTCAGCCACTGGCTTGTCCCAGACTACAAAGTCGCACTCCGGATAGTTTGCGCAACCGTAGAACGCCTTGCCGCGCTTCTTGGATCGCCGGACAGCGACGTCACCGCCGCACTTTGGACATTTGACTCCGGTCGGCATCGAGCGCGTGCCACGGCACTTCGGAAATTTGCTGCAACCCAGGAAGTCACCGCTGCGACCTGTCCTGACAACCATTGGGGCGCCGCACTCATGACAGATCTCGTCGGTCATGCGAGCGGCTTTCTTCTCGCCGCGAAGAGGACGCGTGAATTTGCACGTCTTCGGATGATTTTCGCATGCCATGAACGGCCCGAAGAAGCCGCTGCGAGGTACCAGCTTGCCCCCGCAGTCGGGGCATCGCTGATCCTCAAATTCAGAGAGATCATGCGCTTCCGCGATCAGCCCTTCGAGATCAGCCGCCTTAACACGCTCTGCGAATGGTCCGTAGAACGCGGCCAGCATTTCCCGCCAGTCAATGGTCCCATCCTCAACCTTGTCGAGGTCCGTCTCCATGTTCGATGTAAACTGCACATTGAAGACCTCCGGCAGGCTCTTGACCATGACACGTTCGACCTGCTCACCAAGTGGCGTCGGAAAAAATCGGCGCTGTTCGAGCAGGACATAACGGCGATCCGCCAAAGTCGATATGATCGAAGCGTACGTCGACGGTCGACCAATACCGAGCCGTTCAAGCTCCTTCACGAGGCTCGCTTCCGAAAAGCGTGGAGGTGGCTCGGTAAAGTGCTGCGTCGGGTCGATGCGCTTGACTGGTATGTCTTCACCTTCCGACATCGCAGGCAATGGCTGCTCGTCTTCCAGCGCCTTGCCATCACCTGCTTCGCGCGCTTCCTGGTACAGCGCCTGATATCCGGCGAACTTGATTACACTACCGGTCGCGCGGAACTGATAACGTCCGAGATCAAAATTCACCGTCGTCGTATCGAACACGGCCGGCGCCATCTGCGACGCCATGAAGCGCTTCCAGATCAGTTCGTAAAGCTTGAACTGGTCATCCTTTAGATACCGTTTGACGACATCAGGCCTGCGCGTCGGGTCGGTAGGACGCACAGCTTCGTGCGCGTCCTGCGCGTTCTTTCCCTTCCCGTCGGCATAAAGCTGTGGCCCGTGCGGCGCGAGGTACGCTTCGCCAAATAACGTACGGAGATAATCGCGCGCCGAAGCAGCCGCAGACTCGGCAACTCTCGATGAGTCCGTACGCATGTAGGTGATAAGACCCACAGCGCCCTCAGCTCCGATGTCGATTCCCTCGTACAGATCCTGCGCCAGGCGCATCGTTCGCTTGGAGCCAAAACTTAGCCGCTTGGCCGCTTCCTGTTGCAACGTACTAGTGGTAAACGGCGCATATGGATTTTTCCGCCTTTCGCGTCGTTTGACCTCCGCGATACGAAACGTCTTCCGACCGGCGATATCGTCCAGAATACGCTGCGCTGCATCGGCGTTCGAGATCTCCGGCTTTTTCCCATCTACATGATGGAGCTTCGCGATGAACTCCTGGCCGCTCTTCTGCAGCAACGCCGCAATCGTCCAGTACTCGACCGGATTGAACGCGCGTATCTCGCGCTCACGCTCGACAATCAGTCTGAGCGCGACAGTTTGTACGCGTCCGGCCGACGCTCCTTTTTTGACAGTCTTCCACAGCACGGGACTCGCCTTGTAACCAACAAGCCGATCGAGCACGCGACGCGCCTGCTGCGCTTCCACCAGGTGCTCGTTGATTTGACCTGCGTTTTCGATAGCCGCTCGAACAGCTTCGCGCGTTATCTCATGGAAAAGCACCCGCTTCACCGGGGGACCGCCCTTTCGCTTGATCTGCGACGCAACATGCCACGCGATCGCTTCGCCCTCGCGATCAGGGTCAGTCGCGAGATAAATCTGGCTCGAATCCCTGGCGGCGTTCTTGAGCTCAGCGAGCGTTTTCTCCTTCCCGGGTATCGTTACGTACTCTGGCTCGAAGCCATTTTCCACGTCGATGCCCATCTTCTTCTGAGGAAGATCACGTACGTGCCCGACAGTCGCACGCACCTTGTAGCCGCGTCCAAGATACTTGCCAATGGTCTTTGCCTTCGCCGGCGACTCAACAATGACCAGCGCTACCCCCGCGCCATCTCCGGTTGCCGTACCGTCGTCATCGTACCCCGTCACATCTATGGGAGCAGCTTTCCGTGCAGTCTTCCGCACGGCTTTTCGAGCCGTCGTGCGAGGGCTCGCCGTCAAAGAGGCCTTAGAAGCAACCTTCTTTGCCGCAGTCTTCCTTTTGGTGCCGGCGCGCTTGGTCGCCGTCTTTCGGATTGCCATTTTCCCTTCTATCGGTTACCGGACTTCCCCGGATTCAATGCGTAGTTATGGATTGTGCTGGGTCACTGCCTTCGGAGCCGCCGTCACCTAGAATGAGACGCAAATCTGTGAGCCCCACTCGGCCGTCAAAATTCGTCAGGACGCGCTCGATAACGTGTTCGAGCTCGACCGGCTCAAGGAGGCCGGACCGACTCAGCCCGACCAGATAGCCCCAAGCCTCAGCAGTGAAGCGACTTCGCTCATGCGGGCCCAAAACCCTCATCGACCGCGGGGCACTGTATCCATCTATTCCTTCAGTCATTCCCGTCTTCTGTCTCCAATGTGAAATCACGCTCGGCGGCGAGCACCATTCCCAGCACCTTGGCAATCACCGTAGATCTCTCGATCCCACCCGTCTCGACAGTGATGTCGGCATACCTTTCGTAAACCGGCTTCCGCGCCGCGTACAGGTCGCGCATCGCGTTGAAAGGGTCTGCCACACCGCTCAACAGTGGCCGACGGTCGATGCCACGACCCATTCGTCGAATCGCCGCATCGGGTGACACTCTAAGGTATATGATACGGCTGGCTTCGAGCAAATGTGCCACCGCCGCCGAATTAACCACCCAGCCACCGCCCGGTGCGATCACTACCGGCGCCATTCCAGCTACGTCACCCGTAACTTTGGCCTCGGTCGCCCGAAACACAGCCTCTCCGTGATCCCGGAAAATCTGCGATATAGACTTTCCGAACGAATGCTCGATAAGCGTATCCAGGTCAAAGAACTCTCGACCGAGTCGGTTGGCGACCGCTCGACCTACAGTGGTCTTGCCGACTCCTGGAAGGCCCACGAGCACAATGTGCTTCTCAGACGCCACCAGCTATTTCTCAGCCCTGTCCGGCGTCGCGCCCCGACAGATACATCAAATACCCCTGTCTGTTCCGTTGGAGCTCGCCGAGCGAGTCTCCGCCGAACTTCTCCAGCATCGCATTCGCAAGTACGAACGCCACCATCGCTTCGGCGATTACGCCCATCGCCGGAACTGCCGTGACGTCACTTCGTTCAACGGTTGATGGCGCACTCTCTCGCGTCGTCATTTCCACCGAAGCGAGCGGACGCATCAACGTGCTGATCGGCTTCATGGCGACGCGTACAACGAGTGGCTCGCCCGTGGTAATTCCTCCCTCCAACCCGCCGGCGTTGTTGCTCCGCCGGCGCAGTCTCCCGCGTGACACCGCCTCCTCAGCGGGATCAATCTGATCGTGCACGGTCGATCCGTGTTGGCGCGCCGCCTGGAACCCCATTCCGATCTCGACGCCCTTTACAGCAGGAATCGACATAAGAGCCGCGGCGAGTCTGCCGTCCAGCTTTCGGTCCCAGGAAACGTGAGAACCGAGACCGACCGGCAACCCGTTGACAATAACCTCGCAGATCCCACCCAGTGTGTCGCCAGCACGCTTAGCCTCGTCAATCAACTGAATCATGCGTACTTCGGCGTTGCTGTCGAGCGTGCGCAGCGGGGAGCGATCTGCAACAGCATTCAGATCTGCCGGAAAATCCTGAGGCGCTCGAGCGACTACATCTCCGAGTGTCACGACGTGGCTGCCGATCGATACGTCGAGTTGCGACAGAAATGTGCGGCAGACCGCTCCCGCGGCAACGCGCGCAGTGGTCTCGCGCGCCGACGCGCGCTCAAGAATGTCGCGAGCGTCCGATCGATCGTATTTGAGCATACCCGCAAGATCTGCGTGTCCTGGGCGCGGTCGAGTGACCGCACGCTTGCGTCCCGCCGCGCGGCCCGCTTCGGTCTCCTCTCCCTCAAGCGGCGCAGGACTCATTATCTCCTGCCAGTTGCGCCAGTCGTGGTTTCGGATGAGCATCGCGATTGGCGAACCAATCGTCTCGCCAGCGCGTATACCGCTTAGCAGCTCTACCTGGTCGGACTCGATTTGCATCCGGCGCCCGCGACCGTACCCGGCCTGCCGGCGCGCCAACTGAGCATCGACGTCGGACGACAGTATTCGGACCCCGGCAGGCATCCCTTCCAGAATCGAAACTAAAGCAGCGCCGTGTGACTCACCGGCGGTAGTGAAACGAAGCATTTGGGACATAATAAACCTGAAAGGAAGCAGATGGGCAAACCCGATTGCGCACGTGATGCCAAAATCACGGCGCCAATCCAGCGGCAGTTGTGCCGAAAAAGAACGAAAGGGACATCAGCTAAGCAGTCGTTGAACGACAAAGGCCCGGCGTGTAGCCGGGCCTTTGTCGTTAATCCACCAGCAATCATCACGGCGGGCAGCTGGCGCCGCCGAATATGCTTGGGTCAACATTGACGATTACAACACCCTTTGCCGTCGCGCCAACCAGAATCAGTTGCCCACCAGGCTGGCGAACCGCTGATTTGATCGGCCCGATTATCGGGCTCTTGATTGGGATCACTGCGATCCGCTTGAAGTGATGGTTCTCATACACTTCGATCGAAGGCTCGGCGGACGCCGCGAATTCGTAGCACGACTTGA